>QKJM01000031.1 GCA_003249315.1 Archangium sp. | reverse complement strand
CAGCAGTTCGGCCGCGAGCGCGCCGAGGCCATGCTGGTGGCCAACAACCAGACGCCCCAGGTGGTGGTGCGTGCCAATACCGCTCGGGTGACGCGGGAGGCGCTCCTGGAGCAGTTGCGTGAGACGGGCCTGGAGGCGCGGCCCACGCCGGTGTCTCCGGTGGGCATCATCCTGCCCCCGGTGGGGCGCATCGAGGACGTGTACGGCTACGCCGAGGGCCTGTGGCAGGTGCAGGACGAGGCGGCGCAGTTGGTGGGCGTGTACGCGGACTTCCCCGAGACGGCGCGGGTGCTGGACACCTGCGCGGCTCCCGGAGGCAAGGCCTGCCACCTGGCCGAGCACCACGAGGTGGTGGCGGCGGATCTCCACGGCCACAAGCTGCGAAAGATCCTGGCGGAGGCGAAGCGGCTGGGCCTCTCAGAGCGGTTGCGGGTGGAGGCCCACGACGCGAGCCAGCCTCATCCCGAGGCGTGGGGCGAGTTCCACGCGGTGCTGGTGGATGCGCCGTGCTCGGGGCTGGGCACGCTGCGGCGGCACCCGGAGCTGCGCTACCGGCGCAAGGAGGAGGACATCGGCCGGCTGGCCTCGCTGCAGCGGCGCATCCTGGAGAGCAGCCAGGAGACGGTGCCGCCCGGCGGGCTGCTGGTGTACGCGGTGTGTACGGTGGATCCCCAGGAGGGGCAGGACCAGGTGGAGATGTTCCTGCGCAGCCACCCCGAGTGGACGGCCGAGCCGCCGGTGCTGCACGGCGGGGTGAATCTCCCGCTCAGCCAGGCCTGGCTGCGCACCCTGCCGGGCCCCGAGAACTGGGACGGCTTCTTCGCCGCGAGGCTGCGCAAGCTGTACTGAGCGGGGGGCCGCAGCCTCCCGCGCGGTCTACGCCTCTTCGGCGATCGAAGCCGCCTTGAAGGCCTCGAGCACCGCCGCGGAGGCGCGGTCCAGGTACTTGCCCTTGCGGATGAGCAGGCCGATGGGGCGCGAGACCGGCCCCTCGGCGAACGGCTTGGACACCAGCGAGCCCTGCGCCACCTCGGCGGACACCGTGGACATGGGGAGGATGGCCACGCCGATGCCCATCTCCACCGCCCGCTTGATGGTCTCGACGTTGTCGATCTCCATCACCGGGTTGAGATCCAGGTTCTTCTCACGGAACAGCCGATCCAGCGCCTTGCGCGTGGGAGCCTCGCGATCGAACGCGATGAAGGGCACCCCCGAGAGCGCTGTCAGGCTCACCTTGTTCTTGGTGGCGAACGCGTGGCTGGGCGAGCACACCACCCCCAGCTTGTCGTCCCGGAAGGGATGGATGTCCACGCCCGCGCGCGGCTGCGGGTAGGCGACGATGCCGATCTCCGCCGCGCCGAGAATCACGTCGTCGTACACCTGGTCGTTGCGCCGGTAGTTCAGGCGCATGTTGACCTTCGGGTGCGTCTTCAGGAGCTGCTTCTGCACGCTGCGCAGCTCGTGCAGTCCCACCGAATAGATGGTGGACACCGTCGAGGTACCCTGCACCTCCGTCGACTGCTCGCGGATCTCCTGCTCCACCTCCGCGAAGCGCGCGAGGATCTCCTTGCACCCGCGGAACAGGCGCTCGCCCGCCGGCGTCGGCGTCACCTGGCGCGCGCTGCGCGACAGGAGCTTCTGCTCGTACCGGTTCTCCAGGGCGCGGATCTGCTGGCTCACCGCCGACTGCGTCACGTGGTTGAGCTGGGCCGCCCGCGAGAAGGAGCCCGTTTCCACCACGTCACAGAACATCTTCAGGGATTCAAGCTGCATACGAGGGCGCTTCTCCTAACCGATGCCTGCTGTCGAGACCAGCGTAATTAGCCGCTCTACGCATCGACGGCAAAAGTATTAACCGGACTTGCTCGCCCGGATGCTTGACGGCGGAGGGCTGGAGGAAGGGGCAGTGGGAGGGGAGGCCCGCGGTGGCTCACTGGCTGGACGACCGGGAGGAACCCGAGCGCGAGCGCAGCAGCACCACCACGGCGACGGCCAGGGCCACCAGGGCCGCTCCGGCCACTGTCTGCACGCGTCCTATCTCCACGGCCGTCTCCCGAAGGAAGCTGCACTCCAGCTCGGAGAGATCGTGGCAGTCGGTGGGGAGGATGCGCGAGCGCAAACCCTGGACGACGAGGAAGATGCCACCCAGCAGCATTCCGGCGCACAGTCCCAGCAGGGCGGCCCGGCCTACACCGCTACCGGTGCCCTCCGCCCTGGCCTCGATTCCTTCTTGTTGCATGCCTGCACGCTATCGCCATGCGGGCGCTCGCGCCATATCCGGCGTATTCTCAAGCCATGCGAATCCTCTACGGTGTCGTCGGTGAAGGTATGGGGCACGCCACCCGCTCCCGCGTCCTGCTCGAGGAGCTGACGAGGGAGCACGAGGTCCACATCGTGGTCTCCGGGCGTGCCAAGGACTACCTGGCCCAGCGCTTCCAGAACGTTCGGGGCATCTGGGGTCTCACTCTCGCCTACCAGGGCAACTCGGTGAGCAAGTGGCAGACGCTGCTGCAGAACCTCTCCGGGGCCCTCAAGGGCTGGCCGCACAACCTCCGCCAGTACCTGGAGCTGGTGGAGGATTTCCGCCCGGACGTGGTGGTGAGCGACTTCGAGAGCTTCAGCTACCTCTTCGGGCGCACCCACCGGCTGCCGGTCATCAGCGTGGACAACATGCAGATCATCAACCGCTGCAGCCATGAAACCGCCCTGCTGTCCGGCTTCGAGGACGCCTTCGAGGGCACCCGGGCCATCGTCAAGTCCAAGCTGCCCGGGTGCTTCCACTACCTCGTCACCACCTTCTTCTACCCGCCGGTGCGCAAGGAGCGAACCACGCTCCTGCCCTCCATCCTCCGGCCGGAAATCCTGGAGGCGCGCTCCGAGCCCGGTGAGCACCTGCTCGTCTACCAGACGGCCACCACCAACACCTCGCTGCCGGACATCCTCAAGCAGAGCGGGCTGCCCTGCCGCATCTATGGCATGCGTCGGGATCTCACCGGGGAGCTCCAGGACGGTAACCTCACCTACCGCCCCTTCAGCGAGCAGGGCTTCATCGATGATCTGCGCACCGCCCGCGCCGTGGTCGCCAGCGGCGGCTACACCCTGATGAGCGAGGCCGTCTACCTCCACAAGCCCATGCTCTCCATCCCCGTGAAGGGCCAGTTCGAGCAGGTGCTCAACGCCCTCTACCTGGAGAAGCTGGGCTACGGCATGTATGCCCGGGAGCTCACCCTGGACGGGCTGCGCGAGTTCCTCGGGCGCGTGCCTCGGTGCGAGGAGGCCCTGAAGGGGTACGAGCAGGAGGGCAACGTGAAGATGATGGCCGCCCTGCGCGAGCAGATTGCCCGCGCCGCCGAGTACAAGGGGCGGTGGTGGGAGGAGGTGGAGCAGGTCTGGGGCCCCCGGCGGGGGGAGTAGGGGAGGGGGGGAAGCCCGCGCCCGGAGAGGGGCGCGGGTGGGCGGCTCACGCCGTGAAGTCCAGCACGATGCGCCCTTCGATCTTCCCCTGGCGCATGCGGGCGAAGATATCGTTGATGTTCTCCAGGGGCTCGCTGCTGACGGTCGCCCGCACTTTTCCCTGGCCAGCGAAGTCCAGCGCCTCCTGGAGATCCAACCGGGTGCCGACGATGGAGCCGCGCACCGTAGTGCCGTTGAGCACCATGTCGAAGATGGACAGGCTGAACTCGCCCGGAGGCAGCCCGTTGAGGGCCACGGTTCCTCCTCGGCGCGTCATCCCCAGGGCCTGCTCGAAGGCCTTCGGCGAGACGGCGGTGACCAGCACGCCGTGCGCGCCGTGGATTTCCTTCTGGAGATACGCCGCCGGGTCCTGCCCGCGGGCATTGACGGTGACGCTGGCGCCGAGCCGCCGGGCGAACTCCAGCTTGGCGTCGTCGACGTCCACGGCGGCGACGTTCAGACCCATGGCCCGGGCGTACTGCACCGCCATGTGGCCGAGGCCGCCCACTCCGGAGATCGCCACCCACTGGCCAGGGCGCGTGTCGGTCATCTTCAGGCCCTTGTAGACGGTCACCCCGGCGCAGAGGATGGGGGCGACCTCGACGAAGCCGACGTTGTCCGGCAGGCGGCCGACGTAGTCGGCGGCGGCCAGGCTGTATTCGGCGAAGCCTCCGTTCACCGAGTAGCCGGTATTGCTCTGGGCGTGGCAGAGTGTTTCCCAGCCGCCCAGGCAGTGCTCGCAGTGGCCGCAGGCGGAGTGCAGCCAGGGAACTCCGACCCGGTCTCCTTCCTTGATGTGCTTGACGCCCGCCCCCACGGCGACCACCTGGCCGACGCCCTCATGGCCGGGAATGAAGGGAGGAGTGGGTTTGACCGGCCAGTCCCCCTCTGCGGCGTGCAGGTCGGTATGACAGACACCGCAGGCAGCGATCTTGACCAGCAATTGGCCGGGGCCGGGGCTGGGGACCGGAACTTCACGGATCTCGAGTGGCTTGCCAAACGCGGGGACGACGGCTGCCTTCATCGTCTTGGCCATGATGTGTTCCTCGTGGAGCGGGTTTGAGGTTTCAATGAAAGACGCGGCTTCGGGTCTTCAGTGTATGTATTCGTTGTTGCGCTGAGCCGCCCGCCGGGTCAGCTCGGTTACCCAGGAGCGGGTGAGGGGCGTCTCGCTCTCGCTGCCCTTGTACCGATCCGTGCTGCTGTCCTGCGGTAGCATCCGGTTGACGTAGGCTGTCACCTTCGCCACCAGGTCGGGCGCCAGCGCGCGCCCCACCGCCGCCAGCTTCGCCGGTATTCCCACCAGCAGCTCCGCGTCTCCCCGGCGGCACGCCTCGAGAATCTTCCGCGCGGCCCGCTCCGCGTTCATCGACGCTCCCGGCAGCGAGTCTCCCAAGACGAACCACGCGTACTCAGCCTCGTGGTTGCCTTTGAAGAGGGCGTTGAGCGGACTGCCCGTCCGCATCAACCCGGGGCACACCGTCGTCACCAGGATGCCGTCCTGCTCCAGCTCCGCCCGCAGCGTGTCCGAGAGCCCCGTCAGCGCGTACTTGCTGGCGACGTACGGCGCCATGTGGGGGATGCCGACGCGTCCTCCTATGGACGAGATGTTCATGATGCGCCCCCAGCCCCGCCGCTTCATCTCCTTCAGTACTGCCTGGGTGGTGTAGAGCGGGCCCCAGAAGTGAACCCCCATCGCCTCATGGAAGTCCTCCTCCGTCATGGACTCCAGCGGCCCCACCTGGATGATGCCGGCGTTGTTCACCAGCACGTCCACCGCTCCAAAGCGCTGGTGTACCTCGGCCACCATCGCCTCCACCTGCACCCGATCGCTCACGTCGCAGGTGATGGCCAGCACCTCGCCGCCCCGGCCCTCCAGCTCGTCGCGCGCCCGCGCCAGCGCCACCTCGTCCCTTGCACAGATGGCCACTCGCGCCCCCTCCCGAAGGAAGTGGCGCGCCAGCACCAGTCCCAGTCCTCGCGAGCCGCCCGTCACCAGCACCGTCCGCCCCTCGAAGCTCTCGCGCCGTTTCCTCAACGCTCTCAGCCCCAGAACCGCACCCACTCCCGCGGCGATGGTACCCAGTGTCAGGCGTGAGCGTTCCTTCTTGTTGGCCATGTGGCTGTCTCCTGTCTGGAATATCAGGGGGCGAACGCGCCCGAGGTGGCCTCCGGTCCCGTCAGTCGTTCCAGCAACTGCCGCAGCAGCGGGCTCAGGGCATCCTCTCCTGCCGCCCGGTGCCGAAGCACTCCGTTCGGGTCGTACACCAGGTAGGCCGGCAGCACCTCCACCCCGTAGGCCGCCGCCATCGAGCCATCATCCACCGCCACCGGGTAGCGCAGCCCCAGCTTCTTTACCGTGGCCTCGATGGCGTTGGTGTCCAGTGCCTTCGCCAGGTCCTCTCCATTCATCGCCACATGTACGCCGATGACCCGCAGGCCCTTGGGCCCGAACTCGGCCAGATGGTTTCGCAGGAGCGGGAATTGCTCCTTGCAGCTCTCGCAGTTCGTTGACCAGAAGTGCAGGAGGACGGGCCGGCCGTGCAGGTCATGTACATGCACTGGCGCGTTGATCCACCCGCCTTCCGGATCCAACAGGGTCAATGGAACGTCGAGCGCGGACATGGGGCGTCTCCTCGAGGAAGCCGTGGACGCGACTCAAGCTAGGCATCCGCCCGCCACGTCTTGCAGCCCGCACGGGCCCTCCTTCCCTCCGCTCGCCCGGAAACCTGGCCTGGAATCCAGCTTTGACGCACCGTGTCGGATCTGGCGTGTTGAAGAGGTTTTGGAAGGTTTCCAGATTATTGGATTCCAAGGGTGTAGAATGCTCCTCCCCTTGTTCGGCATGCGGCCGGGCGGGTTCTCCCATGGACGTTCGTCCAGGAGGCGTTCGAATGAAGAAGTTGATCAGCGGGGCCGTCGTCGCACTCACTGCCCTGGTGGGGGCCGAGGCGTCGGCCACCAACTACACCCTGTGGATCCATGGCCGGAACAGCGCCACCACCAAGCCCGGCAACTATTCCGACTTCAGCTACTGGGGGCCGAGCAGTGCCAGCGCGGGTGTGAACAAGAAGGCCGTCAACTGGAACGGCACGCAGCGCGTCTCCGTGGAGAACTACCGCATTCGCGACGCGCTGGACTGCTACTGCACCGGCAACAACTGGTGCTACATCGCGGTCCACAGCGCCGGCAACCTGCAGATCGGCTACGCGCTGTCGATGTACGGCGGTTCGCAGCGCTACAAGAAGAACGCCAGCCCCAACTCCAACGGTGCGTGTGGCAACCTGGACGGCACCACCCAGACGGGCTGGAACATCAAGTGGGTGAACGTGGCCTCGGGCGCGGCCGGCGGCAGCGAGCTGGCCGACGTGGGCGAGTGGCTGGCGAGCGATCCGCTGACGAGCGATCTGGTCACCACCACCGCGCGCGCCTTGTACAACCACAACACCACTCGCTCGAAGTGGTTCTACATGTTCGCCGGCGCGAATGGCACCTTCTACTCCGGCATCCTCTCCGGCCAGGATGACGAGGCGGTGGCCTATCACTCCACCGGCGGTGTCTCCGGCTCCTCCGGCGGCTCCTACTGCAACCCCGGGGACTGGTTCTGCGGCGGTACGCTCAACACCGGGACCCAGGCCTGCAGCGATGGCAAGGCCAAGTGGTCCTACCATACGGTGGAGCTGCGCGACGATGGCGAGGACTACGATCACTACACCGATGGCAACTGGAGTGGCATCGTCGGGCCGGTCCGCGCCGATGTGGTGAAGTACGCCTACTGACGACGGAAACACGCCATGACTCCTCACGGCAGCCCTCCTGCTCCCCCCCGGCCCGTTCGTTCCTCGCGCGGAAGCCGGTGGCTCCTCCTGCTCGTTCCTCTCGTGTTGGGGCTCGGTGGGCTGTTGGCGTCATGGCTGTGGGTGGACACCGGTCCGGGCGGAGCGGGAGCCGCCTCGTCCGCGCCGGTGTCCAGTGCCTCGGTGTCCTCGGTATCCGTTCCGCCTCGGGGCCCTCCTCTCCCCTCGGCGAGGAGTCCGTCTCCCGCGGCCCGGCCCTCGGAGGGGACCGCGGTGGACCCGGCCGAGGCGGAGCGCGAGGCGCAGCGCAAGCTGTGGGAGGCGCGGCTGGAGCGGGCGCGCTTCACATTGGATTCCTATGCTCGTTCCACGCGCTACCCGTACGAGTCCCGCCCCATCAGCGAGCACCCGGACCAGGTACACCCCTCGACACCGGAGCGCTCCCAGCCCCTCAGCCGCGAGCATCCCGAGCTTTCGCTGCGCCTGAAGCAGGAGAAGGTCTTCGTGGCGGGAGACGAGGTGGTGCGCTTCTTCGTCGGTTGCGAGAACGCTCGCTCGGGCCAGTCCCTGCCGTGCGAGGTGTACTCGGGCGTGGCTCACGAGGCGCCGCACATGGAGGCCGCCTCGCGGCTCGCCGAGGTGCCGTTGGACTTCAATGACGCGGGGCGCAATGGAGACGAGCTGTCCGGGGATGGGACCTGGACGGCCAGCTTCCAGCCGGCCCGCCAGGGCTTCGCCCTCTTCTCCGGCACCTTGCGGGTGGACTTCCGTGTGCGCGGCAGTGGCGGAGTCGAGGGCGGCGCCTTCTTCGACATCCTCTTCACCGCCGCTTCCCCGGCCACCTTCACCGGCAAGGTCCGCGAGGTGGTGGAGCAGGGCTCGCTCCAGCTCTACCTGGGCATCCAGGTACGCAAGCCCGGTCGCTACGTGGTGGCGGGGCGGGTGGACGATGAAGGGGGTGTTCCCTTCGCCTACGTGTCCTTCAACGAGGAGCTGGAGGCCGGCGCTCAGGAGGTGAAGTTCACCCTCTTCGGCCGGCTCCTGCACGACGAGTCCCCCTCCTTTCCCCTCCA
>QKJM01000370.1 GCA_003249315.1 Archangium sp. | reverse complement strand
CTCGGTCTCCACAGCTCGTGCGTAGAGCGCCGGCAGGTCCACGAAGACGCGAGGGCGCGCCGGGCGTGCTCCACGTGGGGAGTGGACGGAGGGCGTCACCCGAGGTGTGGGCTCGCGGCAGCCGATGGTGAGCAGACACGTTCCCAGAAGAAGCCACCATCCCGCCGCCCATCGTGCCATCCCACGCTCCCTCCATGTGCCCGAGGCCGGAAGCTGGGGAGCCGTGCTCGGAGTGGCAAGCCGGGCGCGGAGGGGCTGTTCACTGGCGGCTCAAATCCGGGCCTGAATCCGCTCGAAGCCTCCGAGGATGGCCTGCCGCCCGGGGCCGTAGCCCCGAGACTGGATGAGGGAGGCGACGCGCTCGGAGCGCGGGCCGGGGGCGGGGTGGGTGGAGAAGAAGGCGCTGACGAGGCCGGGCCGGGTATTGCGCATGTCGGCGAGCTCCTGGAAGAAGCGGGCCATGGCGGAGGGCTCGTAGCCGGCCTGGGCGAGGAACTGGAGGCCGCGCTTGTCGGCCTCCTGCTCCTGGTCTCGCGTGTAGGCGGCGAGGTAGCCCTGGGAGGCGATGGCGCTGCCGAGCTGGGCGAGCGTGCTGGGATTGCGGCCGAGGGCGAGCTGCTGGAGGGTGCTCAGGCCCACCTGAGCGGCGAGGATGTCCGCCGGGTGGCCGGCGGTGACATGGGCCACCTCGTGGGCGAGCACGGCGGCGAGCTCGGCCTCGCTGTCAGCGGCCTTGATGAGGCCGGAGTAGACGAAGATGTGGCCGCCGGGGAGGGCGAAGGCGTTGACGTTGTTGGGGTCGTCGAGGACGGTGAACCGGAAGGCGAAGCGGCGCTCCTGGCGAGGGGCCTGGGCGACGAGCCGCTGGCCGATGCGGTCCACGTAGGCTTGCACCTGGGAGTCCGGGAGGACTTTCTCCTTCTGTTGGACCTGGGCGGCGAGCTCATCGCCCAGGCGGCGCTCGTCTTCTGGAGAGAGGAGGAGGTCTCCGACGGCGCGCGTGGCAGGCTCGGTGACGGAGGCGATGGTGGCGCAGCCGGTGGAGAGGAGGAGGGCCAGCAGGGCGCCGAAGACAATCGAACGTCTCATGAGAGACGACATGCGCACCGTCGCTGGCGGAAACAACGATGCAAGGGATTGAACCCGTGCAAGTCCCCTCTCCCTCTGGGAGAGGGCTAGGGTGAGGGATTGCCCACCGTGGGAGGAGCCGAGCCTGACTCCTCTCCGCGCCAGCGGCGAAGCAGCTCGCGGGCACTGCCGCCGCGCTCGAGCCGGGCATCGAGGACGGACAGCTCGGGGGAGAGGACGAGGACGAAGGAGAGGGTGGGCTCGCCGTGCAGGTGGTAGCGCAAGTCGCCGATGCGGAGGCGGGTGCGTCCGTCGGGCTCGGAGGAGGAGGAGAGGACGGGGAAGCGGGCCCAGGCGAGGGCTTCGTGGCCGGTGGGGACGGCTCGGACGGAGGGAGGGAGGGATTCGAGGGAGGGCCGGGGCGTGCGGCGCTGCACGAGGGGAGGGGCTCCGAGGGAGACGGTGCCGGCGAGGTACTCGGAGGGGAGCACGGCGACGAAGCGCCAGGTGGTGAGGGAGAGCCAGGAGGGGAAGACCTGGACGCGCTCGGCGGAGGGGTGGGCGTGGCGTACGTGGGAGGAGAGGGAGGCCTGGAGGAGGACGCGGAGGCCGACGTAGGCGGCGGCGAGGGAGAGGCCGACGAGGAGGGCGCGGCGCCAGTGGGAGCGTCGGCGCCAGGCCCAGAGGGAGCAGAGGAGGAGGGGGAGGGTGACGAGGGGGTCGACGACCATCGTCCAGTCGAGGGAGAGGCGCTGGTCGGAGAAGGGGAGGAGGAGGCGGGTGCCCCAGCCGGTCCAGAGGTCGGGGAGGAGGTGGGCGAGGGAGAGGGAGAGGAGGGAGGAGAGGTAGACGGGGAGGAAGCGGGAGCGGCGGAAGAAGAGGAGGGCGAGGCCGGAGGCGATGAGGGCGATGAAGGGGGCGGCGAGGAGGGAGTGGGAGAGGCCGCGGTGTGCGCGGAGGGCGTGGTCGACGGAGTTGGCGGAGGGGAGGAGGGTATCGAGGTCGGGGAGCTCGGCGGCGAGGACGGAGCCGAGGAGGACGGCCTTGTCGGTGTGGGAGAGGGGTGAGGAGTCAGGGCGGCGGAGGGAGCCTACGGCGAGACCGATGAGCCCGTGGGTGAGGTTGTCCATGAATGAGTCAAGAACCCCTCTCCCTCCGGGAGAGGGACGGGGTGAGGGTGCCGGAAGCACTGGAGTCAACCCCATCCGAGGACAACGAGCGAGCCACGGCGAGGACATGAGAGCGAACGAGGGCCCGAGCGGACTCGAGTGAAGCGAGCGAGTCAGGAGAGTACCCGAGACACAGCACCACCTCATCCTCGGGGGAGGTGTGAGCACCGAGCGCGGCATAGTCGAGGATGCGAGAAACAGGCTCGCCGTCGGAGTCAGGAGAGAAGCGGCCGAACACGGAGGCGTGGGCTGAGCGTCCGGGAGCGGTCTCCTTGAGGGCGAAGAGTTGGCGGACGGCGGCGAGGGAGGAAGGGCGAGAGATGAGGGAGAGGGGGTCGACGGGGCGGGCGAGCTCCGACTCGAGGAGGTGGAGGCAGCCGCGGACGAACTCGACGTCGGTGATGACGAGTCCGTAGAGGAACCAGTCGGAGCAGGCGGCGTGGACGAGGCGGGCCTGGGAGTCGGAGAGCCAGGTGAAGGAGGGGCAGGAGAAGGTTTCGCAGATGTCGGCGCGGTAGACGCCGCAGTCGCGCAGGTCGACGCCGCCGGTGACGAGGGGGTGGCCGAGGCAGCCGACGCGAGTGTGTGAGGAGTCGAGGAAGCCGAGGAGGGGGCAGACGCGGACGGAGGGGAAGAGGGGAGGGTGGGGCCGGGAGGCGAGGAGTTCGCGAGCGGCTGCGCGCCAGGCTTCTGGCTCCTTGGGGAGGGAGCGGAGAGCGTCGGACTGGGCGGCGAGGCGAGCGGAGAGGGTGGCGCGCGAGTGGTCGCGGAAGTTGTAGAGGCCGCAGCAGGCGCCGCAGGAGGAGCCGTGGCCAGGCTGGCAGAGGTGGAATGAGACGGACACTAGACTTCGTCCTCCTCGCTGACGGGGTAGGCGGAGACGGAGAGGCCGACGCCCTGCTCCGAGAACCATTGAAGCATGTCGGGCGCGAAGCGGACAGAGCTGGTAAAGGAGACTGACCCGCCGACGAAGAGGCCGAAATCCACGAGGCTGGGGACGGACAGTCTCCTGAGTTCCAGGAGCGCGGGCTGGAGGCGCGCGAGGGCATCACGTGCCTGGGAGATGGCGGCGGCTCCATTCTCCGCCTCCGCGAGAGTCAGGTTGAAGCCGGAGTCTTCATTCTTGCCGCGGACGAGCCTCGGTTCGCCCCGTCGCCAGACCGCGTCGGGGGAGAGCGTGGGAAACCGTCGCAAGAAGTCCTCCACATCGAAGTTCGCGGAAGAGACCCTCCACACGGCGACGACCGTTATCATGTGTTTTCCTCCGAGCTACTGGCATATGCACATTACAGTTACGTCGTCGATGACCTTGGTCCCGTCGCAGCTCAACACCCCCTCTCCATCACCGAAAGCTGTATGTCCTGGCCAGATACTTCGCGATTCGATTGCATGCTCGAACCTGCACCATCCTCCGGGCTGTGGTGCGTGAACGCGGATGACGTAGGTGTTGCTTCCGGAGTGCAGCAGAATGGCGATGGCGGAAATGAGCACCAACGTCAGGCTCAGCAGCATGGGGCCTCGTCCGTGTTTCCGGATGATGAATGTCATCGCGCCCTACTCCCTTGGATAAGCAGTGGTGGATGTTCAGTATGGAGGGGGAGGGGGGCAATAGAGCCCTTCTGGACCTGGATCGGTATGGACGCACGGAGCATCTGAACAGCCACCGAACTCAGGACCGCAGCGCTTCGCACGGATCGTGACCAGCGCTGGCGTGTCCCAATCCGTGCGAGCTCCGTGGAAGAGGAGGCAGGACTGTTCTCCTGGGCAGCCGATGTCGCCAATGCATTCGAGCTGGATCGTTCCGGTTGTGGATGCAGCCCAGGCGGTGATTCCACAGGTGATTGCGGCCAGGGTGCCGAGGCTCCATGAGCGCTGTTTGCCAGTCGTCATCAGAATATCCCGCACCCCGTGCCCGCTGGACAGTTCATGTCCGTGATACAAGGGATTTCACAGGTTTTTCCGAGGGACCATCTGGGGCCATGGCCCGTGAAAATACACAGATGGCGAGGTGGGCACTGAGAGTTTGTCAGGCAACTGGAGCCAGTCTCCCCGGATTGGCCCGACCCGAAGCCGAGCACCCATAGAAGAGTGGTCGCCACCACCAGTGCCGAAGATGCGATCCAGAGTGCAGGTCGTTTCGTCCTCATGGTCGTTGCTCACCCCAGCACTCGTTCGTAAGCCCTCCACGCCGTTGACCGGTTCCCTCTCGGAAGGAGGGACTTCATGCCCGCGGGGCGGGAGAGGATAACGGAGTATCCCTCGGCGGGGTAGGGGGCAGGGGAGTCATGGCCGCTGAGTTCGGTCTGCCGGGCGCGACCCCAGGCCGGTTGTACCTCGGCGAGGGTGAGGGAGGAGGAGCGGTGCAACTGCCCTGCCCCAGCCACACCTGGAGGGAGCTGCCCTGGGCGGGGAGCACCTCTGTCTGGAAGCTGGAGGGCTGGCCGGCAGGCAGGCGCTGGAGGAGGTTGCCCTCCTCGTCCAGGACGGCCACGCTGTCGCAGGAGGCGAGGGAGAAGTCCTCGAAGCGGAGGGTGGCCGAGGGGAGTCTGGAGTCCCTCTACCTGCGTGGCGGGGATGAAGCCGCGCAGGGGGCATCCGCGGGGAGCAGATAGGGCTCTGGATTCCGGAGGACGCACTGACCTTCAATACATCGAGACTTGCAGGATGATGCTCTTGTGCAGATGCGATTCACTGATCCGCACGCGTGCTCGACCTCTCGTTCGAGTAGGATGGCATTTTCGCTACGGAGCCAGGCACGGCGCACTGCTGTACAGCAGGGTCCAACGGGAGGCCAGGAATGCAGGACGACGCAGTCAGCATCCGCTCTGCATTCCTGATTTTGCTCCATTGCTCTGATGGCAATCCATGATGCCTTCAGGCATTCGTCAGGCACGGGAGGTTCGTATCCCAGCGCGACGGCGCATGCATGGTCGGAGCGGAGTCGCTCAAGATCTCCGCTCCGAAAGTCCTCCCAGTAGGATTGGGTGGAAGCACAGCCTCCAATGCTGGTGAGCAGTAAGATGTATACCGGGATTTTGTTTGAAGCCGGACGGATTGGTGGCGGCGGTGGAGCAGTGGTCGTGTTGATTTCGTTGTAGGCATTTTTCTTTGGCATTCTGTTCTCCCGTGGCGCGCCTGAGTTTGTTTTCGAGTTCTCCAGGGCAGTGGCAGCCTTCTTCTATGTATTTTGCAAAGTGCTGTGCGAAAGCCTCGCTTCGGCTTGCTGGTCCGGCGAAGTCGTCGGAATGAGGGACATCGCGGTCGCGCTCAAGGTCCCGATCCGGCTCCTGCACTGGGTGTGGCAGAACCTTGGGCTCGATTCAGGGGCTTGATGCCCTGGGAGCGGCGGAGTGTGGCGGAAGGTGAAGGTCGTGCTCGGGCCCAGCTCAGTCCCAGATCGTGTAGTGCATGCGGTCACTCACGCGGTCGTTCGCGTCCAACACCACAGCATAGTGCTTGAACGACACGTCGTCACCGTCCGGCTCGGAGAAGTACAGAACCGTGTACGTGGTGGCGGGTTCCTTGTACTTGGGCTCACCCACCGCTTGGAGCACGTCCGGCTTCGTCTTGCCCATGAGTGCCCCGAAGCGGCCTTCCCGATCTCGCACGACCTGGTGGACCTTCTCGGCATCGTCGAACACGACACAGGGAGGTCCGACAGGGAGCTTGAAGCGGTGCGTGCTCCAGAAGAACCAGGACTTCTTCTCCTCGACCTCGGCCATGGGCCGATCCCCGTAGCACCATCGCTCAGGAGATCGCTCTGTACGCCGCGACAACGGTTGCCCGAGCAGGGCGAGCACGTCCTCGGCTTTCGCCCCGGTGGATACCTTCTCGAAGGCCGCTTCGGTGAAGCCCGGTGCGTATCGAGTGTGCGTCATGAGCGACGCCGCCGTCAACGCCCCCAGAGCGAGCACGATCACCCCACCGCCGATCATCAACCATTGTCGCCACCGATTCATCTTCCACCTCCGAGGAACGGGTTCTTCGGCCACCCATCGGGCAACTTCGCGTTGTCGTCCCACTGCTCCGGACGCTTGAGCAGACCTAAGCACAGGCACTCAACTTCCTTCGAGCCGTTCCCGTCGCACGTGATCGTGCATTTGCAGTTGTTCGGGAGCTTGAGCGGGCTGATAGATGCGGTGCCAGTTCTCGAGGAGGTCGGCCTCGGGCTCGTTGAGGGCGCCACGGCGGGAGGCGGCGGAGGCGGAGAGGGCGCGCTGGCCGGGGATGTGGAGGTTGGCGGGCGCGCCGGGAGGGAGCCGGGTGTACAGGCGGCGCACGGAGAAGCCCTCCTTGAGGTCTGTCTGGTTGCAGCCCTGGGTGCTCCAGATGCCCACGTCCACGTCGCCGGAGAGGGCGGGAGTCCAGGCGGAGCGGAAGAAGCCGGAGTCATAGGGCCAACTCCACAGCACCTCGCCGGTGCCGGTGCGGCGCACCTCGAGGGTGTCGCAGGAGGCCAGGGAGGAGTAGATGAGCAGGTGGGACTCCATGTCCGAGGGCAGGGAGAGGGTAACGGAGTAGCCGGCTGCGGGGTAGGGGTTGGGGGAGTCGTAGCCGCTGAGCTCGGTCTGCCGGGTGCGGCCCCACCGAAGGGCGGAGCCGATGGCGCAGTCGAGAACGGCCGCCGCCGTGTCCGTGTCGTAGGTGTAGGTTTCGGAGAGCCCTGGTCTCGTCATCCCCGTCAGCCTGCCACTCCCATCATGGGTGCTCGGCAACACCAGGGGACAGCAGGGGGTGGCGGAACTTCATTGTTGCGCTACGGCGGCGGGGGTAGGCTACTGGCGCATGTCCAAGAGTGTGCGACAGCGGCAGAAGACAGCCTCTTCCGGCGGTGGGGATCCGGGCATGGACGTGTTCCTCCGGTACGTGATGCTGCGCCGCGACGAGGTGCCCGATTTCAAGAAGTACCCCTTCTCGATCCCCGCTGTCCGCAACCTGGAGCGCCTGGACTTCCATCCGAAGGTTACGTTCTTCGTCGGGGAGAACGGCAGCGGCAAGTCGACGCTCATCGAAGCTATCGCCGTGGCCGCCGGTTTTAATTCCGAGGGCGGCAGCCGGAACTTCAACTTCGCGACACGTCGATCCGAGTCCGATTTGCACCAGTACCTCCGGCTCGTCCGAGGCGTTCGACGTCCGAGGACCGGGTACTTCCTCCGGGCTGAGAGCTTCTTCAACGTGGCCACGGAGATCGAGAAACTCGACGCAGAGCCCGCCTTTGCTCCCAAGATTGTCGAGAGCTACGGAGGAACGTCCCTCCACGAGAAGTCACACGGCGAATCGTTCATCGCCTTGGTCTCGGAGCGGTTCGGTCCCAGCGGCCTGTACCTGCTGGACGAACCCGAGGCCGCCCTCTCGCCGCAGCGGCAACTGGCCCTGCTCAAGTTGATCCACGATCTCGTTCAGCAAGACTGCCTGTTCGTCATCTCGACGCACTCGCCGCTGCTGCTCGCGTATCCGGACGCCCGTATCTACCACCTGTCGGAGGAGGGCATGGCCGAGGTCCGGTACGAGGAAACCGAGCATTACGCCCTCACGAGGGACTTCCTGCTGGACCGCGAGAGGTACTTCCGGGCGATGTTCCGGGGCTGATCTTCGGTTCGGTCCCGGAGTGGGTTCATTGGAAGCCGCCCGGTTTCAACTCCGGGTACTTCGCAAAAACCGGGTTGAGCACATCGGTCAGCAGTACCATCAGTGCCTCCGAGACCGCCTCTCGGTAGGCGATGAAGACCGCTTCCGACTCGGTCTGCTTCACCTCCAACAGGGCCTTGTTCAGGGCATCCGAAGCCGCCAGGGCCGCGTCGGCCATCTTCCTGGCGGCGCTCAGACTGATGTCCATTTGGTGATCAAGCGCCATTTCAGTACATCCCTGGTGGACAACCGTGCTCTAGCAGGCACGCGTTCACACATTTGAAGAAGGGCATGCCCTGGTCACACTTATCCTTGCCCAGTTCGTCGAGGCACTCCTCGCGGCAATCCGATGCGACCTTCTTGCAGCGGACCTTATTTGAATCCTCTGGGCAGAGTGGCATCCCACCTCTGGGCTTTTTCCCAGCAGGGCACACCCAGCACTCACCGTTGAACGTGCAGCCT
>QKJM01000661.1 GCA_003249315.1 Archangium sp. | reverse complement strand
CGTTCAAGAGTTCCTTGAGCCGTTCGATGGCGCGAGCATGAAGCCTCGACGCCCAGCTCTTCGACTGACCGATCTCCGCCCCTGCCTCTTCCAGCGTCTTGCCCTGGAAGTAGTAGCCCTCCAGCAGCCGGCGCTCCTTCTCCGGAAGCTGCTCGATGGCCGCCCTCACCCTCACCCGCTGCTGCTGGAGTTCCAGCCGCTGATCCGCCGGCAGGGACTCGTCCGCGAAACCCAGTGTCTCCGACCCCTCGAGGCTGGTGGCGAACACCATCGCCAGCCCCGTCACCGCGTTGGAGATCTCCATGACATCATCGTCGATGGACCCCCCGCGGTTTCCTCCTCCCTGCTCGCGATCCGAAAGATTTCCCAGATACGCCGTGGCGCGCTCGCTCGTGTAGGAGGTACGCGCATCTGAACCCCTCAACACCCCCATCTTCCGCAGACCATCGTAGATGGCCCCTTTGATCCGGTAGTGGGCAAAGGTGAGGAAGTTGGCTCCCACCCGGGGATCGAACCGATCGGCGGCCTCCAGGAGACCGATCTGTCCGTAGGAGACGAGCTCATCGAGCTCGAGCTGGGAGGAGAACTGACGGCGCACGTTCACCGCCAGCGACCGCACGTAGGGACCGTACTTCTCCAGGACGGTCTTGGTGTCTTCCCCGAGAGCCAAGGGCGCCGCTCACTCAGCCTTCGACCACAACCGCTCGAGGGCCTGATTCAAACGGGGATCATCCATGAGCGCATCGGTGATGCGAGAGCTCAGGGCCTCCGACTTCATCCGCAGCTTCTCCTTGAGCACCTCCGCGACGAGCTTGCGAGTGGCCTCGTCCTTGCTCTTGAACTGCCCGTTCTTCAGTTGCTTCGCGATGGCGAGCGCCTGTGACGTGATGGGATCCGCCGCCTGGGCGCCCTGCACGTTGCTGGAGCCCACCAGCCCGGACGGACCGACGAGCGAGGCGGTGCGATCCACCCCGCCGCCAAAAGAAGCCGCTCCCGCCTTGCCGGCCGGCGCCTTGCCGGCGGAGCCCTTCACGCCCCCGGCACGTCCCTTTCCACCACCTCGTCCGACTCCACCGACCGACATGACCATAGACCTCCCGCGATCCTCGGGACCGCGCTACTTCTTCGCACCTGGCGGGGGGAGAGCCCCCGCCTCCTTCGCCTCGAGGAGCGCCTGGGCGAGGCGAGCGCCATCGCTCTCGGGCTCCACATCCATGGCGGCCTTCAGCTCCTTGAGAGCCTCGGGCACCTTCCCCATGAACAGCAGGGCCTCGCCGCAGTGAGCCCGGGGCAGCGCGGAGCCAGGGGCCAGGCGCTGGGCCGCCCGGTAGGCCTGCAGCGCCTTGTCGTTCCGCCCCTGGGCGAACTCCAGGGAGCCAAGCGCCAGTTGCGGCACCTCGCTCTTCGGCATCAGGGCCGCGGCCCCGGCGAAGACCTCCTTGGCCTTGGTGAACTGCCCCAGGTCCAGCCACAAGTAGCCAGCCTCGAGGAGGATCATCGCCTCGCGCTTCGCGAGAGGAACGAGGCTGCCCGAGATCTCCGAAGTCTCCGCCATGGACGTGCGCTTCCTTCCGTGAGACCGCCAGCGTCAAAAGCTAGCGGATGTTGCCGATCGCGTTCTTGGACGTATCGTGCCGCGTCTTGAGGACGTTGGAAATGGTGCTGAACACCTGGTTCTCACGCTGCATGGCGACCTGCACGCCCAGCAGCTTCTTCTGCTCGGAGAACATGCTCTGCATCTCGCCGTTGAACTCGCCGCCGCTCACCCCGCCACCACCGGGCAGGCTGACCGAGCCGTTGTTGGAGACGGGGGAGGTACCGGAGGAGACACCACCCCCCACCGTCACGGCGCCCGCGCCAGCGCTGGCCGCGCCGTAGTAGGGGGCCGCGCCCGAGCCGCTGGCGCCGTTGAAGGCGCTGAGCGAGGAGACCGCGGTGGAGAGCACCGAGGCACCGGGCACCATGTTGGAGGCCACGCTCAGCCCCCCCGCCACCACGTTGGCGGCGGTCCCGACCGCATTGCCCACCCGCGCCGAGAAGTCCGTCTTGGGCGCGGTGGCCGGCTGCGTCAGGGTGGAACCAATCCGCACATTGCTCAGGCCACTGTCGATCTTCATCGCGTTCCTCCAGGCTGTGGAACAACTTCAAGGTTCAGAGCCCGGGGTGTCCGGCGCTCTCATGAAAAAATTATCGCTGATCGCCCCCCCGGAGTTGCGTCTGATCGCACGAAAGAAGCGCTCAGGAGCAAAAAACCCAGTTATCTCCGGCCCTTGGAGCTGGCCGCCATGCTCTCGCGGGTCTCCAGCAGGACGCCCAGGAGTTCCTCGGCGCTACCAATGGCGGCGTGGACCTTCTTGGCCTGCTCGGCCTTGGGACCCTTGAGCTGCTCCAGCCCGCTCTTCACCGAGGAGAAGAGGGAGCGGATCTCATCCGCGGAACCGGACTCGAGGAGCTTCTCGATGGCCGGGAAGGAAGGAGCGGGCAGCGGGGTGGCGTCGGCGGCGGGCTCGGTCGGCTTGGACGAGGGGCGCATGTGGGTAGGCTTCTCCTGGTGGGTACCGGCCCGAGGCCGGAGCAGTCGGATGAAGAAACGGTAGGAGAAAACCCCTCCCGGATTCAAGCCGCCTGCACCACGAGCAGAGAGCCGTTCCAGCTCGGAACACTCCGGGAGGGAACGAGCAGGCCCGCATTCCGGCCCCACCCTGTCCCACCTCCGGTGCGCACCTACGTTTTGGCCAGCGGGTGGCACGGCCCCCGCATTCCGAGGAGGAAGTCCATGAAGAAGACGCTCGTGAGCCTGCTCGCCTCCGTGGCCATGCTGGGGTCGGGTCTGGCGCTGGCAGAGGAGCAGCCGGGCAAGGAGAAGGCCGGGATGCAGCAGCAGGAGGGCTACGGCGGTGCCGGTCAGGAGCGAATGGAGCAGCATCCAGGCCAGATGGGGCAGATGCAGCAGATGGGCCAGAAGGAGCTCACCGGAACCGTGGTGAAGAGCTCCACCCGCGAGCTGCTCGTGCGGACCGAAGACGGCATCATCACCCTCAAGGTCACCGGTGCGACCCGTTTCCAGGGCCCCAACGTCCAGCGTGCCCCTGATCTCAAGGAGGGACAGCAGGTGCGCGCCAGCTTCGAGATCCAGAAGGATGAGAACGTGGCCAGGAGCATCTCTCTGGCCCCGGGCATGGGCGGCGCCGGAATGGAAGAGATGATGGAGCAGGAGAAAGAGGAGCCCAGGGGCGGCAGCGGCCTCCATGAGGAGGGGATGGAGGAGGAGCCGTCCGAGAGCGAGTAGCACCGCGGCCCCCCGAGAAGGAGGCCCCTCCGGCTCGAGGAGGGGCCTCCTTCCGTTCATTCAGCGAGAGGCCCTTCCCTTGCCCTCCTGCCCGCATCCGTTCCTGTCCCCCCGGCCACTCGTGAGCAGGTTTTCGGGCATGAAGGCCTGGATTCCCGTCTGTCTCGCCCTGTTCATCGCGCAGGCTCCCGTGTCTCCCGACACCGACACCGACACTGACGCCGGCCCCTCCGAGGAGCTACGGCAGCTCCAGCTTCGTCTCCAGCAGCTCGAAGCCCGGTTCGAGGAGCAACAGGCCCAGGTGGAAGAGCAGCAGGCTCAGGCGGAGGAGCAGATCCAGTCCCTCGAGGAGCAACAGGCCGCCCTGCAAGCCCGCGCGCTCGAACTGCAACAGCTCCAGCAGGAGCGCATCGTCAACCTCGAGCGTGCCTATGGGTGGTTCGCGACCATCGAGGACCAGCTCGACGTGGGAAACCTCGACGCGACCAGCTCCTCCCTCTCCTACGCGGACGAAGCCCTCGACGTCGCCCTCTCCACCGCCCTGGAGACCGGCAACGACCAGAGCGTGCGCCTCCTCGAGCGCGCCCGTGACCGCCTCTTCGTCATCCGCCAGTCCCTCGCGGCCCGCGACGTCTATGCCGCTCGTGTCGAGCTCCAGCTCGCCGCCCTCGAGGTAAGCCAGGCCTGGCAACAGGCCCTCGGCCAGCCGGATCCCTCCAACCTCATTCGCTGAAGTCAGGCGGCTCGCGCGTGGGCGGATTCGCCGGCTTCGCGATCAGGTAGCCCTGTACGAAGTCCACCCCGTGCTGCCTCACCCACCGCAGCTCCTCCGGGGTCTCGATCCCCTCGGCCACCGTGAGGATGCCCAGCTTCTGCGCCAGCTCCAGCAGCTTCTGGGTGATGGACGCCTTGTACGCATCCTCGTGGATGCCGCGGATCAGCTCCATGTCCAGCTTCATGATGTCCGGACGAAGCTGATGGATGAGGTTCAGCGACGAGTACCCGGCCCCCAGGTCGTCCAGCGCCACCCGGAAGCCCTCCTTCCGGTAGTACGCAATCAGCGCGCGCAGGTGGCTGGCGTCCGGCGTGTGATCCGACTCGATGATCTCGAACACCACGTTCTCAGGCCCCATCCCCAGCTCGGAGATGGTGGCCACCGTGCTGCGCAGGCAGTACGCCGGATCATAGATGGCCGTGGGCGTGAAGTTGATGAAGATGGGCACCCGGAGCCCCAGCCGCGCCGCCTCGCGCACCGCGGACAGCCGCGCGGCCAGATCCAACTGGAAGAGCAGATCCGCGTCTCGCGCCAGCTCCAGCATCCGACCCGGAGACACCAACGCGCCATCCGGCTCCCGACCCCGCAGCAACGCCTCGTAGGCGTACACCTTCCGCGTGTCCCGCGCGTACACGATGGGCTGGTAGTGCGAGGTCACCCGCTGCTCGGACAGCATGTCCACCAACCACCCCGAGCGTGTCATCGTCAGGAGCTGCGGCAGCGAGCCCACCCGGGGGAAGTCCGCCAGCCCTGGCTCCCCCTCGCCCTGGACGAAGAGCGCCCGCGTGGCCCTGGCCTCCTCCCCCGTCAGCGTCCCCATCGCGTCCGCGGCGAAGGCCCCCACCTCCGTCCCATTCAGCCGCACCGCCACGCACTGCCCCGCCGGCAGCACCTGGTAGTCCCGCCCCGAGTCCCCCAGCAACCGCACCAGCTTGCCGAAGCTGTGCCCCAGCGGCAGCCATACGAACAGCCGCCCCTCGCCCCCCTCCTCCAGCTTCTCCGGCAGACTCTGACACCGCAGACACGATGGATTCGTCTCGTTCATGGAGCCCTTCAGCCCTGCTCGCGGAAGATGAGCAACCCGCGCGAGGTGTCCGTACCGTACACGTATCCGTCCCCCGGCACCGCAACCGAGCTCAGTCCCTCGAGGAAGGACTCCCCCCGACCCGCATCCGTCTCGCGCCAGGTGTTGTAATAGCCCACCTCGAGTGGCTCGCCCGGGTTGGACACGTCCAGCACCCGCAGACCGTCCTGGTTGTGCGCCACGTATAGCTTCGCCCCCACCAGCCGCAGCCCGCTCACCGTGGACTCCTGCCGCAGCCGGTACTCACCAATCTGAGTGATGTGTGCCGGATCCGTCACGTCCAGCACCCGCAGGTGCGCCCCCCAGTCCTCCCCGGACTCGAAGGCCACCATCCTCCCTCCCAGCTCGCCCACCGCCACGTGCCGGCTGGTCGAGTCCGGGTAGATGAAGCGGCCCAGATCCGCCGGCTTGGCAGGGTCCGTCACGTCCACCACCGCCAGACCGTACGACCAGTGGCCGAGGTAGAGCCGGTTGCCCAGCGCCACGCCCCCCACCGGGCGCTCGTCCAGGGAGACGATGCTGTCCACCACCACGTGGCGAGAGAGCAGCGCGGGCTCCGCGGGAGCCGTCACGTCGTAGATGAGGACCTCTGCCCGCGGCGTCGGCGAGAACACGTACAGCCGATCCTGGTCCACGTACAGCCCGCGGGCCTCCACCGCCCCGTCGGCCGGCAGCACCGTCAGCCGCTTCGGCACCGCGGGATCCGCCACGTCATAGACGATGACCCCCTCCCGAGCGCTGGCCACATAGAGCGTCTGGCCCTTCACCCACGTCTGGAACCAGGAGTCGTTCTGCGGCGCCAGCGAAGCCACCTTCCGCGGCTCGGCCGGGACGCTCACGTCGTAGATGACGAGGCCGTCCGAGAGCGCCGCCACGAAGGCATGGCCGTTCGCCACCGACACGCCCACCGCCACCCCCTTGGGCAGCGCCACCTCCGACACCCGCTCCAGCCCGACGGCCTCCTGCTCCCCGGCGCGCCGCTGCATCCGTACCGCCTCGAAGGTGCCCGACAGGTCCTCCGCCCCGTTCACGCAACGCCGGAAGACGCCCCACACCTGCTCTGGCGCCGGCGCCTCGCACCCCGCCAGCACGTACGTCACCGTCCGCTGGTACTCGTCCAGGTAGCTGCTTCCCAGGAAGAAGGTCTCCCCCTCCACCTGCCGCTGGGAGAGCGGGAACCCCAGCATCTGCCCCTGTTCCGGCGTCAGACGCATCGCCGCCGGCAGCGAGAGCCCCGGCAGCGTCACCTCCAGATTCCAGATACCCTCGGCCTGCACCGTGGCCAGCCCCGCGCGGTTACAGCTCGAGAGATCCAGGGCCTCCAGCTCGCACTCACGCTTCACCGAGGGTTCCTGGCCTTCACATCCTACGGCGAGCACCATGGCCCCCGCGGCGACGAGAAAACGATTCATGTTGCCTTCCATACCGGAGCACTGGCACCGGACAAAAGCCGGATCACCCGAACCCACCCGGCGAGGACGTGTAACGCTGAGCAATCGTCCAGGGGAGCCCTTCTGCCCCCTCCCCCTCGGGAGGGAGCCTGCATAAGTTCGCTCAGTCTCTCGTCTACCTACCCCCTGAGGTCGCGACCGTGAACCGACGACTGATCTTCGCAGCCCTGCTCGCCCTCTTCCTCCCGGACGCGGTCCAGGCCCAGGTCTATGTCGTCCCCCGGCGCGCATATCGCTCGCAGCTCCGCAACTACGACTTCGACTGGCGACATCTGGACATTCTCGTCGGTCCAGAGGCCGAGGGACTCGCCGCGCCACCCGCCCACCGGGCCCATGTCCAACCCCCGGGCGCCCCGGGCGGCCCCGACTCGGGCATCCAGGCCGAGGCCCCCTCTGGCGGCACCCTGGCCGGAGTACCGGCGAACTCCAAGCCCCTGGAGCCCGGCGTCCGCCCGGAGGGCAGCGCACCCGCGACCCCCGCGGGAGGCAGTGGCTCGTCGATTCCCTGGGTGCCCGGACTGCCGGAGGGCTTCGAGAAGGCGGGCAAGGGCCCTGGCTATGCCACTTCGCTGGGCGCCAAGAGCGGCGGCGTGCGCTTCTACTTCTACGAGAGCGAGCGCAACGTGGCCCAGTACGCCGCGCCCCAGCTCGAGTCCGCCTACCGCTACCTCGTCGGCCAGTTCAAGTTCGTCCCCAACAAGACGTTCCCCTACATCCTCTACAGCAGCTACCAGGAGTTCCTGCAGACCAACGTCTTCGCGGTGCAGGAGGGCACCCTCGGCGTCACGAGCACCCAGGGCAACCTGGAGCTGAGCCTGCCCTACCTGGGAGACCACCGGCTCTTCGGGGAGATCTCCACGCACGAGATGGCGCACCAGTTCACCATCCAGAAGGTGCGCACGGTGGCCGAGCAGGCCGGGGTGACGGGGGATCCGCTCAACGGCATCCCCCTGTGGTTCATCGAGGGCCTGGCCGAGTACTACGCCAAGGGGGGGTTGGATCCGGAGGCGGAGATGATGGTGAGGGATCTGCTCACCAACCCGGACCTGACGAAGGGCTACGTCTTCCTGGACTTCTTCTCCCCCGGGCCCTACGGCTTCCTGTGGATCTACAAGGTGGGCCAGGCGCGCGTGGCCTTCCTGGAGGAGACGTACGGGGCGGGCGTCATCCAGAAGGTGCTGGAGCAGTCGCCCAAGCTCATCAGCGGCACGGGAGAGACGCCGGACCTCGCCTTCGAGGGGCTGCTGGAGCTGGTGACGGGAGACGAGCCGAGGCAGATCGCCGCGCGCTTCGAGAACTGGCTGAAGCGGAGGGCCTACCGCACCTACCTCAAGGCCGAGCAGCCCCCGCCCAGCCTGGAGCTGCTGCGCGAGCGGCGAGGCATCGTCACCGCGCTCAACAGCTCACCCGACGGGCGACTGCTCATCTACCGGAGCATCATCCCCGAGACGGGCGAGAGCCAGCTCATCCTGGTGGATCCCCGCGCCCCCGACGACAGCGAGAAGCTGGTGGGGGATGGGGTGCCGGGCTACGAGTCGCTGCACGCCATCTTCGGGCGTAACTTCGCCTTGAGCACGGACCGGCTGGCCTTCGTCGCCGAGTCCCAGGCGAGAGATCGCATCTACCTGCAGCCCTACAAGCACAAGGCCGAGAAGATGGGGGCGCGCAAGTCTCCCCGGAGAAACCCCTACCTGGCCACCTCCACCGGGCTGAAGCATGGGCCGGACTACCGGGT
>QKJM01000364.1 GCA_003249315.1 Archangium sp. | reverse complement strand
GGTCTGCTTCGGGGTGATCTGGACCGATTACGAGACGCTGCGGCAGCGGCTCGGCCTGGGGAGCATCTCCCAGCACACGGCCACCGGCTTCCACCACAGCCTGGTCGCCAACCGCGTCTCCTATGTGCTGGGGCTGAGGGGCCCGAGCATGGCCATCGACACGGCCTGCTCCTCCTCGCTCGTGGCGGTACACCTGGCCTGCGAGAGCTTGCGCCGGGGCGAGGCGACGCTCGCCCTCGCCGGGGGGGTGAATCTCAACATCGCCCCGGACAGCATGCTGAGCATGTCCAAGGTGGGGGCCCTGTCGCCAGACGGGCGCTGCTTCACCTTCGACGCGCGCGCCAACGGGTACGTGCGAGGCGAGGGGGCTGGCGTGGTCGTGCTCAAGCCCCTCTCCCGCGCGCTCGCGGACGGAGACCCGGTCTACTGCGTGATTCGCGGCGGCGTGGTCAACAACAACGGCGCCAGCAATGGGCTGACCGCGCCCAACCCCAAGGCCCAGGAGGAGATGCTCCGTCTGGCCTATCAGCGGACGGGAGTCGATCCGGCCGAGGTCCAGTACGTCGAGGCCCATGGCACCGGTACCCAGCTCGGAGACCCCATGGAGGCCAGGGCGCTGGGGGTGGTGCTCGGGGCCGACAGGCCGGCCGAGCGGGCCCTGCGGGTCGGCTCCTGCAAGACGAACATCGGCCACCTGGAAGCCGCCGCGGGCGTGGCGGGGCTCATCAAGGCCGTCCTGGCCATCAAGCACCGTCAGCTCCCGCCGAGCCTCAACTTCGAGACGCCCAACCCCATCATCCCTTTCTCCGAGCTGCGTCTGGAGGTGCAGCGCGAGCTGGGTCCCTGGCCCGAGCCGGAGCGGCCCCTCCTCGCGGGGGTGAGCTCCTTCGGATTCGGCGGCACCAACTGCCATCTGGTGCTCGAGGAGCCTCCCTCGTCCCGGACCGAGCTGGTTCCCCTGGGCGGCGAGAGCCCTCAGGCCCTCCGAGAGGCGGCGCGGCGGCTGCTCGAGCAACTGGAAGCGAGCGGGTCGCGAGAGTCGCTGTCCTCCCTCCGCCAGGCAGCGGTCGCGAGTGTCGGTGCGCAGCCGCATCGACTGGCGGTGACGGTTCGCTCGCGGCGGGAGTTGCGAGAGCAGCTCGAGGCCTGGATGGAGGGCAAGCCTCGAGCCGGACTGACGGTGGACGAGGTGCGGCCCGAGCTCCTCCGCGAGCCCGTCTTCGTCTTCTCGGGGCAGGGCTCGCAGTGGGCCGGCATGGGGCGGACGCTGCTCCACACCGAGCCGGTGTTCCGGGCCACGCTGCGGCGTTGTGAGCGCCTCATCCAGGAGTTGCTGGGCTGGTCGTTGCTCGACGAGCTGGAGGCCTCTCCGGCCGCCTCGCGGCTGGGGCGGATCGACGTCTCCTTCCCGGCGATCGTCTCGGTGGAGATCGCACTGGCGGCGCTCTGGCGCTCCTGGGGAATCAAGCCCTCCGCGGTGGTGGGCCACAGCATCGGTGAAATCGTGGCGGCGCACGTCGCGGGCGTGTTGAGCCTCGAGGACGCGCTGCGTGTCGTCTGCGCGCAAGGGCGACTGCTGCATCGGATCAGCGGTCAGGGGGGCATGGTGCTGGCCGGGCTCTCCTGGGAGAAGGCGGGAGCGCTGCTCGGGGACTACGAGGGGAGACTGTGCCGCGCCATCCATGCCAGCCCGGAGTCGACGGTGCTGGCCGGAGAGCCGGGCGCACTCGCCGAGGTGTTGGAGGCCCTGCGGCGCCGCGATGTGTTCTGCCGCCGGGTGGACAGCGACGTGGCGGTACACAGCTTCCAGGTCGAGCCGCTGCGAGACGAGCTGTTCGAGGCCCTGCGGCAGGTGCGTCCCTGCCGGGCGGTGCTGCCCATCGTCTCCACCGTCACCGCCTCGCCGCTCGAGGGGGCGCACTTCGACGCGGCCCACTGGGTGAAGAACTTCGCCGAGCCCGTCTTCTTCACGGGGGCCATCGAGCACTTCGTGCGGAAGGGGCACCGCCTCTTCCTGGAGGTCAGCCCGCACCCCATCGTGAAGCACTCGCTCGAGGAGACCCTGCGGCACGCCGGCCAGGAGGGGCGGGTGCTCCCGTCCCTGCGTCGTCAGGAGGAGCGGGCGGTGCTGCTGGACTCGCTGGGGGTGCTGTATGCGCGCGGCCAGCGGGTCCGTTGGCCGGAGTCCTTCGAGGAGGAGACGGCGGTGCGGGTGCTGCCCCTGTCCGCACGCAGCCCGGAGGCACTCACGGCCCTGGCCGAGGCCTGTCGAGGCACCCTGCTCGAGGCCGAGGAGCGGGGCGGTGCCGGGCTGGAGGACATCACCTATACGGCGGGGGTGCGGCGCGGTCACCACCCGCACCGGCTGGCGCTGGTGGGCAGTTCGCGGCGGGAGCTGGCCGATGCGCTGGCCGCTCACGGACGGGGCGAGTCGCACCCCGGCATCGCCCAGGGACGGGTGGGCCACGAGGGGCCGCTCAAGGTGGCCTTCGTCTTCCCGGGTCAGGGCTCGCAATGGCTGGGCATGGGCCGCCAGCTCCTGCGTGAGGAGCCGGTGTTCCGGCAGGCGGTCGCCGCTTGCGAGCAGGCCATACGGCCCTTCGTCAACTGGTCGCTCGAGAAGGAGCTGGAGGCGGAGGAGGCGCACTCGCTCCTGGGGCGGATCGACGTCGTCCAGCCGGTGCTGTTCGCCGTGCAGGTGGCGCTGGCGGCGCTCTGGCGCTCGTGGGGCGTGGAGCCGGACGCGGTGGTGGGCCACAGCATGGGCGAGGTAGCGGCGGCGCACGTGGCCGGAGCGCTGAGCCTGGAGGACGCCGCCCGCATCATCTGTCTCCGCAGCAAGCTCCTGCGCCGGATGAGCGGACAGGGCGCCATGGCCGTGGTGGAGCTCGGCCTGGAGGAGGCCCGCGAGGCGCTGGCGGGGTACGAGTCGCGGCTGTCCATCGGCGTGAGCAACAGCCCTCGGTCCACGGTGCTCTCGGGCGACACCGCGGCCCTGGAGGAGTTGCTGCCTCGGCTCGAGGGGCAGGGCGTCTTCTGTCGCCGGGTCAAGGTGGACGTGGCCTCCCACAGCCCACAGATGGACCCGCTGCGAGAGGAGCTGCTGCACGCGCTCGACGGGCTCTCGCCCCGCTCCGCGTCGGTCCCCATCTTCTCCACCGTCACCGGGCGCACGGAGGATGGGAGCGACTTCCATGCGCCTTACTGGGTACACAACCTGCGCGATCCGGTGCTCTTCCATGGCGCGGTCGAGCAGCTCCTGAGGGAGGGGCATGGCGTGTTGCTCGAGGTGAGCGCACACCCCGTCCTGCTCGCTCCCATGCAGGAGACGCTGCGCGAGGCGGAGCAGCCCGCGGTGGCGCTCGCCTCGCTGCGGCGACAGGCCCCCGAGCGGCGCAGCCTCCTGGAGTCGCTGGCGGTGCTGTACGCGCAGGGCTACCCGGTGGATTGGGAGCGGCTTCATCCCGAGGGAGGGCGTGTCGTCCCCCTTCCCTCCTATCCGTGGCAGCGCGAGCGCTTCTGGCTCGAGGACGAGGTGCCGGCGGCGGGTTCGCCTCACGACATGCGAGCCTCCTGGGACGGTCAGGGTCATCCCCTGCTCGGGGGGTCGTTCTCCTCGTCCGTGCAGCCTGGCACCCACTTCTGGGAGCAGCTCGTGAGCGCGCAGGGGCTGGCGTACCTCGCAGACCACCGCGTGCAGGGGGAGGTCGTCTTTCCGGGGGCGGGCTATGTGGAGATGGCCCTCGCCGCCGGGGCGGAGGTGTATGGCGAGCAGGGGCTGAGCCTCGAGGACTTCTCCATCAGCGCGATGCTCGGTCTGGCTCCGAACGAGGTGCGGCGGCTTCAGGCGGTGCTGAGCGAGACGGAGGAGGGACAGGCCTCCGTCCAGCTCTCCAGCAGTGGGGTCGGGGAGAAGCACTGGCGCAAGCACGCGGCGGGGAGCGTGCGTCTGGATGCACAGGGCGCGAAGGAGCGCGCCCTGGAGCCGCCCGAGAAGCTGCGGCAGCACCTGCCGCTGGCCGTGTCCTCCGAGGTGCATTACCAGCGCATGGAGGAGCAGGGGCTGGAGTATGGCCCCTCGTTCCAGGGGCTGCGGCGGCTGTGGCGGAGTGAGGATGAGGGGCTGGCGCACGTGCGGCTCCCCGAGGCGCTGGTCTCCGAGATCGGCTCGTACCTGCTCCACCCCGCCTTGCTGGACATCGGCCTCCAGGTCGCGGTGGCGCTGAGCTCGCCCGCGGAGGCCGTCGCCTCGGCCGTGGGCACCTACGTGCCGGTGGGGTTCGAGCGACTGCGGTTCCTCCAGCGACCCGGGCAGGAGCTCTGGATATGGGCCAAGGCCCGCGGCGGCGCGGAGGGGCGCGGGAGGGAGCGCACCTTCGAGCTCCGGCTGCTGGACGAGCAGGGCCAGGTGCTGGTGGAGCTCGAGGGGCTGCGCACCCGCCTCCTGGAGGCGCGGGTCGTGTCCTCGGGGGAGCTCGGCCAGTGGCTCTATCAGGTGGACTGGGAGCAGCAGCCCCTGCCAGCGCAGCAGCCGTGGCCGGCGGGCTCTCCGGGGAGCTGGCTGCTGCTGGCCGACAACACGGGCGTGGGCAGAAGGCTGTGCGCGCTGCTGCGGGAGCGCGGCGAGACGTGTGTGCTGGTCTCTCCCAGGGAGACATACCGGCTCGTGGAGCCGGGGCATTACGAGGTGGACCCACGGAGCCCGGAGCACCTGCAACGGCTGCTCGGGGAGGCGCTGGGAGCGGGCGTCCCGCCATGCCGTGGAGTGGTTCACCTGTGGAGCCTCGGTTGCGAGCGGAACGACAGGCTCTCGCCCGAGGCGCTGGAGGCCGCGCGACACTTCACCACCACCAGCGTGCTGCACCTGGTGCAGGCGCTCGCGCGGACCGGCTGGAGGGATCCGCCCCGGCTCTGGCTCATCTCTCGCGGTGCCTGCTCCACGACCCGGGAGCCGGAGCGGGTGAACACGGCGCAGGCCCCCTTGTGGGGTCTGGGGCAGGCGCTCTCCCTGGAGCACCCCGAGCTGCGCTGCTCGCGCGTGGATCTCCCCGCCGGCGCGGAGGGTGGCGCGGAGGAGCTGCTGCGGGAGCTGTCGTCCACGTCGTTCGAGGACCAGGTTGCCTGGCGAGGCGACACCCGGCGGGTGGCGCGGCTCTCGCGCGTGGCGGAGTCGCTGGGCTCCGAGGCGCCGGAGGAGTTGCTGCGCGCGGATGGCACCTACCTCATCACCGGCGGGCTGGGAGGACTGGGGCTGGAGCTGGCGGGCTGGCTCGTCGCGCGTGGCGCACGCCACCTGCTGCTGCTCGGGCGCGGCGCTCCTTCGCCTCGGGCCGAGCATATAATGGAGGAGCTGCGCCAGTCGGGCACCCGCGTGGAGTCCTTCCGCGCCGACGTCTCGCGCCCGGAGGACGTGGCTCGTGCGCTGGCCAGGGTGGACGAGGACATGCCACCGCTGCGTGGCGTCTTCCATGCGGCCGGTCTGCTCGATGACGGCGTGCTGCTCAACCTCACGCAGGAGCGCTTCGCCTCGGTGATGGCGCCCAAGGTGCTGGGCGCCTGGAACCTGCATGCCCAGACGCGGCAGCGCCCGGTGGAGCTCTTCGTCCTCTTCTCCAGCGCCATGGCCATGCTGGGCTCCCCGGGCCAGGCCAACTACGCCGCGGCCAACGCCTTCATGGACGCGCTGGCCCATGAGCGCCGGGCCGAGGGACTGCCCGCGCTGAGCGTCAACTGGGGTACCTGGGCGAGCGTGGGGTTGGCGGCGGCCCAGGCCAATCGCGGCGACCGCCTGGAGGCGCGAGGGCTGCGCGCCCTGCCTCCGGACAAGGCGCTCGCGGTGCTCGGCATGTTGCTCGGGCAGCGCCGGCCACAGGTGGGCGTCATGTCCCTGGACGTGCGGCAGTGGTTGGAGTTCCACCTGGCCGCGGCCCAGTCGCCCTTCTTCTCCCGCGTGGCACGGGCCCAGGCCGCCTCGGGCGGTGCTGCCGAGGCGAGCGCGGGCAGCCTCCGCAAGCTGCTCGAGGAGGCGGGAGGAGCCGAGCGCCGGACGCTGCTCGAGCAGCACCTGCGCGAGCTGATTGGCGGTGTGCTGCGGCTGGAGCCCTCACGCATCGAGCCGCGCACTCCGCTGGGCAGCCTCGGCCTGGACTCGCTGATGAGCATGGAGTTGAGGAACCGTCTGGAGGTGGCGTTGAGCTTGAAGCTGAGCGCGACGCTCGTCTGGACCTACCCCACCCTCGCCGCGCTCCTTCCCTACCTGGCCGAGAGGATGGGGCTGCCGCTCGAGGAGCGGGTCAGCGAGCCGCAGCAGCCCGTGGAGGCTCCGGTGTTGCTCGATGACGAGCTGCCCGCGGGGATCGATGAGATGTCGGAAGAGGAAGTCGAACGGCTGTTCGCCCTCAAGCTATCCCAGGACACATGACGAGCTTTGCTGAGAAGATTTCACAGTACTCGCCCAAGCGGCTGGCGCTGTTGGCCATGGAACTCAAGTCCCGGCTCGACAAGCTCGAGTCGACGCGCTCGGAGCCGGTGGCGATCATTGGCATGGCATGTCGTCTCCCTGGCGGCGCCAATGACCCGGAGTCCTTCTGGCGGGTGATGTGTGACGGCGTGGATGCCGTCACCGAGGTGCCCACCTCGCGCTGGGCCGGCGAGGACCTGTCCCGGTTGGACTCCGACGCGCAGGAGAAGCTCGGGGCTCGCTGGGGTGCGTTCCTCGACAAGGTGGACCTCTTCGACGCGGACTTCTTCGGCATCTCCCCGCGCGAGGCGCACCGGATGGATCCACAGCAGCGGTTGCTGCTGGAGGTCTCCTGGGAGGCGCTAGAGAACGCCGGACAGGACGTGGCCCGGTTGGCGGGGAGCCGCACCGGCGTCTTCGTCGGCCTGTTCAACGGGGACTACGCGCTGCTGCAGGTGGGCGGCACCGCCCCTCGCGACTCGAGCAGCGTGACGGGCACGCTCAACAGCGTGGCGGCGGGGCGCATCTCCTATCTGTTGGATTTGCAGGGGCCGTGCCTGGTGTCGGACACGGCGTGCTCCTCCTCGCTGGTGTCGCTGCACCTGGCCTGCCAGAGCCTCCGCAACCAGGAGTGCTCCATGGCGCTGGCGGGAGGCGTCAACCTCGTGCTCTCCCCGCAGTCCTCCAGCCTGGTGGCGCGCGCCGAGGCGCTCTCTCCCGACGGACGTTGCAGGACCTTCGACGGGCGCGCCAATGGCTTCGTGCGCGGCGAGGGCTGCGGCGTGCTGGTGCTCAAGCGCCTGTCGGATGCGGTCGCGGCGGGAGATCCCATCCTCGCGCTGGTGCGTGGCTCGGCCATCAACCAGGACGGCCGCTCGGCGGGACTCACCGCGCCCAACGTGCTCTCCCAGCAGGAGCTCATCCGCCAGGCCCTGCGGAGCGCGGGGCTCGAGCCGACGGACGTGGACTGCCTGGAGGCCCACGGCACGGGCACCTCCCTGGGAGACCCCATCGAGATGGAGGCCATCAAGGCCGTCTACGGTCGAGGTCGTCCCAAGGAGCGACCGCTGGTGGTGGGCGCGGCGAAGACGAACATCGGCCACCTCGAGTCGGCCGCGGGCGTCACCGGGGTGATGAAGATGGTGCTCGCGCTCCAGCACCGGGCCATGCCCCCGCTGGCGCACTTCCAGCGACTCAACCCCCGCATCGACCTGGAAGACACGCCCATCGTCCTGCCCACCCGGCTCACGCCCTGGCCCGAGCACGAGGGCAAGCGCCGGGGCGCGGTCAGCTCGTTCGGCATGAGCGGCACCAACGCGCACGTCATCCTGGAGGAGCCGCCTTCTTCAGCGGCGACGGCGCAGCCCGTGGCTCCCGGGGCGCAGGTGCTGGTGCTGTCGGCGCGCTCGACCTCCGCGCTCCAGGAGATGGCGCGCAAGGTGGCCGAGCACCTGGAGTCCTCGCCCGAGGTGTCGCTCCGGGACGTCTGCTACACGGCGGCGCTGCGGCGCACGCGGCATGAGCACCGTCTGTCCGTGGTGGGTGATTCCCCTCGGGCGATGGCGGCCAGTCTCCGTGAATCCGCCGAGGGAGCGCTCGCCTCGAGCCGCGCGGGCACTTCGGACCGACGCAAGGTGGTCTTCGTCTTCCCCGGGCAGGGCTCGCAGTGGCTGGGGATGGGGCGGAAGCTGCTCGAAGAGGAGCCGGCCTTCAGAGAGGCGCTGCGGCGGTGTGACGAGGCCATTCATGCGCTCACCGGCTGGCACGTGCTGGAGGAGCTGGCGGCGGACGAGGGCCGCTCGCGGCTGAAGGAAATAGACGTGGTGCAGCCGGTGCTGTTCGCCGTGGAGGTGGCGCTGGCGGAGCTGTGGCGCGCGTGGGGCGT
>QKJM01000050.1 GCA_003249315.1 Archangium sp. | reverse complement strand
CCGTCCTTGCGGTACTGTTCAGCGCACCGCGCCCCCTCCTCCAGGGCTTTTCGCAGAATCACCTCATAAGGGCCAAAAAGGAAAGAAGGCATCTGCAAGGGGGAGACCTGACCGGGTTCCATGTCCCACATCCTGTCACGAGCAGTTCGACCGTTCCAGTAACCACTGACACTCTGTGCCGAGGCTATGTCGCTCATCTGCCCATCGCAGCGGGCCGTGCCGCTGGGGGCGCGGGAGGAGTGGTTCGTAGTGGAAGGGGGATGACCTTGCCTGAGCCGGTGGGAGGTTGTCGAGCGTCCGGGCGTGTGCCCATGCGCCCCAGGAGAGCTCCAGAAAAGAAGCCCACCGCGGCACCTCCTGCCACCTCGATGAGCACACCCACGGCGCTACTGAAACTGGCAAGCTGCTCTCGCCGGCTGACCATTCCCTCGACGGCCTGACCCACCCAGCCTCCATATTGCTTCATCTCCTGCTCGGTGAGTTCCTCCCACTGCCCGGCCTCATATGCAGCCTGCTCCGACTCGAATCGCTCGCGACTTCGTGTCCACTGGTACTGGACGACCCCAGGCTCGAGCGTCTTCCACTCCAGCCGCCAGATGTACTGTCCCCGGTCGAATCGGATCAGGATTTCGCCTTGAAATTCCGTTCCTCTCGAAAAGCGCTTGCCGGGCGACACGACACTGTTCAGTGCGTCCAGATAGGTTCTTACTTGACGCCGGCCCTCTTGCAGGCCCGCATCATGCCTGGGCTTGATCTCGAAGACGCATCGAAGCGCCGTGTCGGTGATGTCCGGGCAGAGGTTGCTCTCGTGCCGAAGCAAGAGCGAGGCGTCCCCGAGACCAGTGGATGTCAGGATTTCGGAGAGCGTCTCCCGATTGTAGAAGACCTTGTTTCCGGGATGATTCACGCCATACATATAGGCAATGAGTCGGTGAGCAGCCTGCCCGAGGAAGACCTGCCAGGCTGCCCGTGAGTCTGGAGCCCGTCCCGGGACCTTGTAACACGGGAGGGGCTGTTCCGCGGACTGCTCCAAGCTGACCAGACGGGCACTGCCCGGTGGTGGGTTGTCACTGGGCGGAGGAGGGGCCGAGGCTCGCGCGGGGATGGCCAGGGCCAGCAGGGTCAGGATTGCCACGTCGGCCAGGAGCAGGCGGCGGGAGGCGTTCATGGAACGGATGCTACCTTCATGGCAGGGAATGCCCGAGCCCGCGCCCTCTGGTAACCTCCCGGCAGGCGCGAGCCGCTACCCCCCTATGCGCTGCCCACACTGCAATCGCCGTCTCGCTGGCGGCACCGCCTGTCCCCTCCACCAGGAGGCCCCTCGCCCCGCGCCCGAGGCCGAGCCCCTGCCTCTGCCCGAGCTACCGGGACTCCACCCCACCGCGTTGCTCGGTGTCGGAGGCTTCTCCCGGGTGTTCTCCGCCTGTCGCGAGGAGGACGGGCGCGAGGTGGCCCTCAAGCTGGCGCTCGCCCCCTTCCCCGAGCGCTTCGCCCGGGAGGCCGCCGCCCTGCGCCGCGTGGGTCCTCCCACCGTCCCCGAACTCTTCCTCGAGGGCTCCTCCCACGGGCGTCCCTTCCTCGTCCTCGAGCGCCTGCGCGGACAGACGCTCGCCGCCTGGATGGCCGCCCTCCCTGGCAGCGGCGCCGCGCCCCTCCCCCATGTGCGGGAGCTGCTTACCGGCCTGTGTGACGCCCTGACGCACGTCCACGGGGCCGGGCTCGTCCACAGGGACCTCAAGCCCGAGAACGTCTTCCTCCGCGAGGGCGGCGCGCTCAGCCTCCTGGACTTCGGCCTCGCGCGCTTCCTCGACGCCCCCGAGGCAGAGGCCCCCGAAGAACCTCTCAGCCTCACCCGCACCGGTCAGCGGCTGGGTACCGTCACCTACATGGCCCCCGAGCAGTGCCAGGAGGCTCGTGACGTGGATGCGCGGGCGGACCTCTACGCGCTCGGCGTCCTCCTCTTCGAACTGCTCACTGGCAGCCCTCCCTTCACTGGGGGCGCGGAAGAGGTGCTGCGGGGCCATGTCAGCCTCCGGCCCCCCCGCGTCTCCGAGCGCGCCCCGGTGCCGCCGGCCCTCGATGATGTCCTCCTCCGGTGCCTGGCCAAGGAGCGCACCGCGCGCTTCTCTAGCGCCTCCGAACTGCTCGCCGCCTTCGAGGCCGCCTGCCTCACCGACACCTCCGCGCCGGCCTCGGCCGATGAGGCCCTGGCACCCGCTCGCCCCACCGGAGTGCGCCTGGTGGCCCTCCTCGGAGTGCATGGCGAGGTGCCCGTGGACGAACTCCTCGCGGTCGTCGAGCCCGAGGGCGGCCTGCTCGCGCGCGTCCACGAGGGCCGCTACCTCATCGCCTTCCCCGAGGAGGCCTCGGCCGAGGCGGGACTGCGCGCCGCCGCCCGAGTGGCCCGGAAGCTCCCGGAGGAGCCCGGCACCATCGCCGTCCTCCACCTCGCGGAGCTGCGGGTGCGCCCCGGCGCCACCGGCACCCGCCTGGCCGGAGAGGCCCTGGAGCTGCCTGTTGCCTGGTGGCCCGAGACACCCCACGAGGGCCCGGCTCCGCTCCTGCTTGCCTCCTCCGAGGCTGCCACCCGCCTCGGCGAGGGCTCCACACGCCCCGGCCCCACGTCCTCCCTGCGCGTGCTCTCGGACGACACCTCCGTCCCCGAGCTCCCCGCCGCCGAGCCTCCTCCTCTCCTCGGCCGCGACGCGCTGCTCGACACCCTCCATGCCGAGGCGGTGCGGGCCTTCTCGGGCGGCGGCCCCGGCCTCGCCGTCGTCACCGGCGAGGCGGGCCACGGTACGAGTCGCCTGCTCGACGCGCTCGCTGCCCGCCTGGAGGCGGAGGGTCTTGCCCGGGTGCTGCGCCTCCAGGCCCCTCACCCCGATACCTCCACGTCCGACGCCCTCCTCCACGCCCTGTGGAGGCTCGGTGCCCCCGAGGCGCCTCCTCCTCCCGGTGCCCGGCGACACACCCTCGCCCGCGCCGTGGCCGAGTCCCTGCGGCGCCTCGCCTCCCAGGGGCCGCTGGCCCTCCTGGTGGATGATGCGCACCTGGCGGACCCCACCAGCCTGGACGCCCTGGAGGTGGCCACGCTGGCTGGCTCGCCGCTCTCCCTCTGGGTGTGTGCCGCTGGCCGTCCCGAACTCCTCGGCCCGCGCCCCCTCTATGGTGAGCGCGCCGGGCACCCCTCGCGTCACCTGCTTCCGCCGCTCGCCTCCGAGGCCAGCCGCGCGCTCCTCCTGCACCCGCTCCGCCCCGCCGAGTTCATCCCCGAGCCGGTGCTGGCCCGCCTGGAGCAGCTTGCCCAGGGAGTGCCGCTGTCGCTGGTGGAGGTGGCCGGAGCGCTGCGGGCCTCGGGCGCCCTGCGCGCCTCTTCAGGGGGCGGCTGGTACGTGGCCTCGGACGAGCTGCTGCACGTCTCGGTGACGCCCCTCTTCGAGCGGCTCGCCGCGCGCGCCCTCTCCTTGTTGCCGGGGGCGCTCCAGGGCCTCGCGCAGTTGTGCGCGGTGCTGGGCCAGGAGGTGACGGTGGAGCGGGTGGACGCGGCCCAGCGGCACCTGGAGTCTCGGGAGGAGGCCGCGCGGGTGGCCGGGCTGGATGCGGGGGCGGGGCTGACGCGGCTGGAGCGGGTGGGCCTGCTGCGTGCCATGGGCCCGGGCCGCTTCTCCTTCCGCCAGCCCCAGCTTCGCGAGGCCCTGGAGCGCGCCCTGCCTCCTCCGTGGCGGCGGGCCCTGCATGCGGCCGCCCTGCGCGGCCTCTCGGGAGAGGATGCCTCGGCGAAGCGCCGTCGTGCCCGACATGCCGCGGCCTGTGGCGCGCACGAGGAGTCCTTCTCCGCCTGGTTCTCCCTCGGCGAGGCCGCGCGGTTGGGGCACCGCTACGTGGAGGCCGAGCAGGATTACACCCACGCCCTCTCGCAGTTGCCGGAGGGAGACACGGCGCGGCGCGCGCGGGTGCTGGCCGGGCGGGGTCGGGTGCGCTACCGGATTCAACGCTTCCGCGAGGCGCTGGGGGACCTGGGGACGGCGCGCGCGCTGGCGGTGGGCCTCGGGGACACGGCGCTGGAGGTGGACCTGCTGTTGGAGGAGGCCACCGTCCTGGATTGGATGGAGGACACGGAGGGCTCCGCGGCGCGCGCGGCCGAGGCGCTGGAGCGGGCCGAGGCGCTGGACGAGCCGAAGCTGTCGCTGCGCTGCTCTCTGGCTCGGGGGCGGCTCCACGTGAGGCAGGGCGAGTGGGAGCGGGCGGTGCGCGTCCTCTCCTCCACAGCCGAGGGCGCGGCGCTGGCCCGGGAGCACGAGACGCACGCCATCTCCCTCACGCTGCTGGGCTCCGTGCTGGCCGTCCTGGAGCGGGCGGATGAGGCCGCCGAGCGCTTCGCGGAGGCGCTGGCCCTGTGCCAGCGGACGGGAGACGCGCTGCACCTGGCCGCCACCCTCATCAACCGCCCCTTCCTCTGGCGGCTGCGGGGGGACGTGGAGGCCAACGAGCGGGACTTGCGCCAGGCGCTCGCGGTGGCGCGAGAGCTGGGCCACGCGCAGGTGGAGCGCTGGTCCCTGGGCCAGCTCGCCGAGTGCCTGCACTGGATGGGGCGGACCGAGGAGGCCCGGCCGCTGGCCCGGCGCGCGCATGAGCTGGGCCTGCGCTTCTTCGGCGAGCACCCGGTGGCGGTGGACGCCGTCCTCCTGGCTCGTCTCGGCGCGGCCCGTGGCGACTGGGGGGAGGTGCAACGGCAGCTCGACTGGCTCGCCACCCACTGCCCTCCCGAGCGGGTGCCTCCCAATACCGAGGTGCTCCGCCGCATGGTGGCGCTGCGGCTGCGGGAGGTGTCGGCTCCTCTCTCCTCCGGGGGCGAGGAGTGGGAGGCGCTGGCCTCCGAGGCCGAGTCCCAGGCCTCGGGCGACGAGCTGACGGAGCTGCTTCACGAGGCCTCCCTCTCCGCGCTCCAGGCTGGTCGCCTCCAGGAGGCGGAGGCGTGGCTCGCCCGGGCCGAGAGCGCCGCGACGGCCTCTCCCTTGTGGCGCCCCCGCCTGGAGACGCTGCGGGCCCGACTCGGAACCCCGGCGTAGCCTCGGCGGCTACGGTCACCCTCGTCCGTGCGTGGCTTTTCAGGCTACAATCGGGCCGCGGTGAGCCTCCTTCCCCGGGCAATCCGGCGCTTGTCGAGTGGCCCGTATCTTGCGTCTTTTCCCGGCATGCCTGCCTACCGGTCTCCCATGCCCACCCGCTCCTTTCTGCATCCGCTGCGCGTCCTTGGTCTGGGCGTTCCGCTGCTGTTCGGCTCCCTGGGTTGCCAGCCCGAGTTGCTGTCCGAGGGCGAGGTTTCCGGGGTCTCCTCGCGGGAACAGCCGTTGCGCATCGCCAACTCGCTGACCACGGAGGAGCTCGTCCTCAACGCCATCGCCACCAACCCCACGGCGAACGATCTGGTGGCCAGCAACGGGCTACTGGACCTCTTCGCGGTGGGGGGGGGCGACGCCTACCTGCGGTTGCAGTTGCGCGACCCGGCCGCCCAGCACTTCATGGAGTACCTGGTGGGCTGCGCGCTGAGCGAGAAGCAGGGCATTGATTGGGAGGATCCGCTCACCAACACGGTGAAGACCTGGAAGGGACGGGCGGGCCTGTGTACGGAGTGGGAGACGAACGCTCCGTCGGATGGGTGCAAGCACCGGGTGTCGGCCTGTATCCTCGCGCGCAACAACGCCTTTGGCCGGCGGGTGGAGCTGTCGCTGCGTGGGGAGGACCAGCAGGAGTCGGCGAGCTTCGCGCTGGAGCAGCAGACGGTCGCGGTGGAGCATGACCCTGACCTGGGGGGGGACGTGCCGAGCTTCCAGGGTTGCACCTCGCTCAAGAGCGGAATGCACCGCGACTGTGGCTGGAAGCCAGGGTGGATTGGCCAGTGCGACCCCGGGGAGACGGTGCGGCTGGGCGCGGGCGGAGTGGCGCCGGACCAGTGCGCCACGGGGATGGCGTTGGGCAGCGCGTCCGGGAGCCGGATGATGCTGCGTGTCTGCGACGGCATCATCGGCTGTGACGAGTCCGGCGCGCGCTTCCTCACCCAGAGCCAGGGGACGTGTGGCGGCGGGAATCCGGCGGTGACCTTCACCTGTCCGACCTCGGGGTACTTCAACGTGATGAGGGCTCCCTACGATAGCTGGTTGAGCGGCAACGTCAGCGTGGGGGTGGAGACGGGGACGCCCGCGGACACCGTCTATGGGAGCCCCGAGGGCAAGGTCTTCCGCTACCGCGAGGGTGCCTTCTACGGGACGCTCTTCGACCCCAAGGCGCTGGCGACGAAGGTGTACGTCGGCAATGACAAGAAGATCATCGGCCGGGACGCGGTCGTCTCGGGCCCGGTGTACATGAGGATGTTCTCCTGCTACGCGCCGGAGTGGGGCTATGGGGTGGCCTATGCCACCCACCGCGTTTGCGCGCGGCCCGGCTCGGGTGAGAACTGCGCGGCCGAGGTGACGGGGGCCTGCATCGATCGGAAGGACTCGTCGTTCCCAGCGTCGAGGTGTCTCGTGGAGGACGGGCCCCTGGTCGACGGGGACGGGGACTTCGGGGAGTGCTACGACTCGTCCATGGAGATGTGGATGGAGCCCATCACCGTCTATCTCCACACGCCGTGTGATCTACTCCCCTCTCCGTCCGGCCTCTGTGTCAGGGAAGGCGAGCAGATGTAGCCTTGCCGGTCAGTGGACATGATGAACCGGAACGATGCACCTCCCCCGCGAGCCGGGTCTCTGTATGGCGAGGAGCTGGCGCCTGGGGCCCAGGTGGCAGGCTACCTCGTCGAGCAGGTCCGGTACCGGGGGAGTGTCTCCACCCTCTACCGTGCGAGGGAGGTCCGCACCGGGGCTCCCGCGGCGCTGAAGGTGATGCACCCCCAGTTCGTCGCCGCGCGGGGGGCGCTGCTGCGCTTCCAGCAGGAGGCGGAGACGCTGCGGAGGCTGCGCCACCCCCACATCGTGGACGTTCGGGAGAACGGGACGCTGCCGGACGGCCGGCCCTTTCTCGCCATGGAGTGGCTGGAGGGGAGGGACCTGGCGGCGGAGCTGGCGGCGCGAGGGACCTTCTCCGCGCGGGAGGCGCTGGAGCTGCTGGAGCAGGTGGGCTCGGCACTGAAGGCGGCGCACGGGGAGGGCATCATCCACAGGGACTTGAAGGTGCAGAACGTGGTGGTGCTTCCGGGCCGGGCGGGGCTGACGGCGAAGCTGGTGGACTTCGGGGTGGCCAAGCTGCTGGAGCCGGAGGCGGCAGGGACGGTGCTCACCAGCACGGGGCTGGTGTTGGGTACGCCGCTGTCCATGGCGCCCGAGCAGATTCGCGGTGAGGTGCCGGACGCGAGGACGGACCTCTACGCGCTGGGGGTATTGCTGTACCAGCTCGTCACGGGGCGGCCGCCCTTCCAGGGGACGACGCAGGTGGAGCTGGAGGAGCAGCACCTGCACGCGCCGGTGCCGAGGGCCAGTGAGCGGGCCCCGGTGTCGGCGGCGCTGGACGCGGTGGTGCGGCGCTGCATGGAGAAGCGGCGCGAGGCGCGCTACCCGAGTGTGGACGCGGTGCTGGAGGAGTTGCGGCATGCGGTGCGAGGCACCGGGCCGGGCCGGGACACCGCGGTGCGGGCGGTGGGGTTGTACGTGGAGGCGCGGGTGTCGGGCCCGACGGACGATGCCGCGCTGGACGAACTGGATGGGCTGCTGGAGTGGGCGCGCGGGAGGGTGGTCGCGGAGGGGTTGACGGTGATGGTGGAGGGGAGCGGCTTCCTGCTGGGGGTGGCGGTGCTGCCGGAGGACGCGGAGGCGCAGCGGGAGGTGCGGCGGCGGGTGCTGGAGGTGGCGCTCGTGCTGGCGGAGGCGCCGGTGCGGGAGTCGGGGGCGGCGCGGGTATTCCTGACCCCCACGCTGCACGTGGACACGGCCTCCTTGAAGACCGACGCCAGCGGCGGACCGCGCCTGGGCGGTGGCCGGCTGCTACGCCTGTCGGCCTGGACGGGTGGCCATCCAGGACAGGGGGTGGTGGTGACGGAGGCCGCGCTCGTGGGGCTGGAGGCGTCCTTCCAGGGCGCGCCTCTTCCCGGTCGTGCGTACCTGCGCCACGTCACCCGGCACGCGGCCTGAGGCCCGTCACGGCTTGATGCCGTGTCGCCGCAGCAGTCGGTAGAGGTACACCCGGTCCATGCCCGCGGAGGTGGCCGCTTGGGACACCTTGCCCTGGTGCAGCTCCAGCAGGGCCTGCAGGTAGCGCCGCTCGAAGTCGTCCAGGGCGCGCCGCCGGGCCTCGGCGTAGGGCAGCTTTGGATCCACCTCCGCCTCGTTGCTCGACGGCACCACGTCCGAGAGG
>QKJM01000750.1 GCA_003249315.1 Archangium sp. | reverse complement strand
ATTGTTCGCGGGCGCCGTGTGCATGCCGCGCGCCAGGAGGTGCTTCACTCGGGGCCACGGGTGTAAGGCGTTCCGGGGCGCCGACAGGAGAGGGGTTGATACGTCAATGGACGCGTCCGTTGACGCGTCCGAGCCCTATCCTTCCAATCCCCGGCGCAGCGCCTCCGCGAGCTCAGGAGGATCCCCCTCGCGCAGGGCCGCGAGCCCCGCTTCGAAGTCCGCTCTTGCTCCGGCCGTGTCACCCAGCCGTGCGCGCAGCACGCCCCGGTCGCGCAGGAGCTCCGCGTCCACCTCCTCGCCTTCTTGGAGCGTGAGAGCCTCGGTGAGGTCCTCCACCGCCTCGGCCAGTCGTCCCAGCCGGGTCCGCGCGGCGGCGCGCTGCTGCAGCAGCCAGGGGTTTCCCGGGTCCTCGGCCAGCGCGAGCGTCCAGTCGCGCTCGGCCTCGGCGTGCCGGCCTAGCACCTCCAGCGACTCGGCGCGCTTCATGTGCAGCACGAGCGCCTTGCGGTACTCCGCCGCCTCCAGCGCGTCGAAGTCCGCCACCGCCTCCTCATGGCGTCCCAGCCGCGCCAGCGCCAGCGCCCGGTGCAGTCGCGCCGAGGGGTGCCCCGGCGCCAGCTCCAGCACCCGCTCGTACCAGGGCAGGGCCTCGGCGGGGGCCTGGCCCCAGATGCCCAGCGTCAGCCCCAGCTCCAGCAGCACGCGCACCTGCCGCGGGTGGGCCTCGGCGAGCTGGCGCATCCTCGAGAGCGCCTCCTCGTAGCGTCCGCTCTTGCGCAGCCTGTCCACCTTGCGCAGTTGCTCGGTGAGCTCCGGCGGCCAGGGGTCGCGCCCCTTGCGCTCCTTCATCCTCTCCACTCCTCGCGGGCCTCCATCCTACGGCACCCTCTACCAGGGTGTCGTCGCGTCGGCACCGGGAGCGGTGGCTTCCTCAGCCCTCGGGTGGCTTTGCTGGCTTCGTCTCGGTCCGGGTACTCGCCGTGGCCGGTTTCGTGCCCGGGGGCTCGCACAGCTCCGCCTTCGGCACCGCGGCCGGCTTCTTCGGCACGCTCCGACGCACCGGCTTCGGCCTGGACACCCCCACCGGCGCCACGGGCACGGTGACGAGCTCGCGCGGCGTCCGGGCGCTCGAGTCGCTCTGGGTCGTGGCGCTGCCATCGCTCGTGGAGGTGGCCGTGGCCATCGCCGTGCCGGGTGGCTTCCGCGCCGCCTCGCCCAGCGCCGTGGTGAGCCGGTCGCTGCTGGCGCGCAGGTGCGCGTCATTCCTCTCCGCGCGGGCTCGCAGCGCGTCCCGGTCCGTGTTCACCTCGGCCAGCCGCTTCTCGAGCGCCTCGTTCTCCATCAGCAGCGTGTACGAGGCCTCGCTCATGCAGGCCTCCCGGACGCGCTCCTCCTCCTCGGGCTCGGGCAGTGGCTCCCATCGGTTCCAGGCCTCCAGCGCCCGGTTCTGCCAGCGGTGGTCCGCCTGGGCCATGCACTCCTGCACCAGCCGGGTGAGCCGGTCCTTCGACCACACTGGCGCCGGTTTCGCGCAGGGTCCCAGCTCCTCCGTCAGATTCACCGGCCACTGCTCCGTCCTTCGCACCCAGCAGCCCTCTCGCTGCAGCACCCGCACGGAAGTACACCCGCCCACCATCGCGGCGAGCAACACCACACCCGCGACTCGCATCATTCCCCCTCCCTCGCGGCCCACCGCCAACGCAGGCCCTCGACAACTCTAGGAATGGAGGGGCGTGTTGGCATCCGCCCCCCTCCCCGGGCGGTGGGATGTTCAAGACAGAACCTGCCGCTTCTCTGGCGCTCGGTCGTCCGTGCCGGCGAGAGCGCCCCATCTCCTATCCTCCATGGCCGGCGTCACACCCCTGTCCAGCCTCGTCGGTCCGAGGACCGGTCCGGATGTGCGAGGCCATCACTACACTTGAGGATGGGCCTTGCCGTAGAGGGCCGGCATTCGGGGGAGGAATCAGACATGACGGACATCCAGATTGGTGAGCCACTGCACGTCCACGCTCCACTGCGGTTATCCGAGGAGGAGAGCGGCCAGGTGACGGAGGTGCGGCAGCTCGCATGCTTCCGGCCGCGTACCACCGACGAGGCCCTCGTCTGCCTGCGGCGGGCGCTCGAGTTCTTCTACGCGCAACAGGACGATCGGGCCATCTTCCTGCGTGCCTACTACGTCATGACCACCGAGGTGAACGCGGCGGTCCATGTCCGCGGCGACTTCACCCGGCAGATATTCTTCGACCCCGAGTGGGTCGACCAGCTCGCCGGCAAGTTCGCCCGGCTGTACTTCGAGTCCCTGGCCGAGCCCGATGGCGGGACCGTGCTCTCTCCCTGGAGGCGGGCCCACGAGTTCGCCTGCAATGGGATGAGGGGAAGCATCATTCTCAACCTGCTGCTCGGCATCAACGCCCACATCAACTACGACCTGTCGTGCAGCCTCTACGAGAACTTCCGGCAGTACGAGGACCACCGGGACCACCTGCTGCTGTCCCGGCGGAAGTTCGATCATGATCAGATCAACAACCTCCTCGTGCGCAGCAACCCGAAGATTCAGCAATGCCTCACCCGGGACTTCGGTGGAGGCATGCGCTTCTTCAGCAGTCTGGCGGGGACGCTGGACGAGATGCTCACGATTACCGGGCTGAAGCACTTCCGGGAGCGGGTGTGGTGGAACTCGCTCTCCTTCTTGTCCACGGAGGATGAGCCGGAGCGCGATCTGGTGCGCGAGCGGTTGAGCTGGGAGGCCGGCAAGGTGGCGGACTTCATCACCAGCCGGAACACGCTGAGCCTCTCCGTGCGCGGCCTGGACGGATTGCTGAGGCGGCGGCGCTTCGGGCCCCTGGCGCTGGAGGGCCCCGGTGGCATCGACGCAGACCGGGGTTTCGGCCGGAGGATGCAGCTCCCCTTCGGTGCCACCTGAGCCGGACTGCCACCTGAGCCGGACTGCCACCTGAGCCGGACTTACGAGGGGTGTAGCGCCGCATCCGCCCAGCGGGACTCCAGGCCATCCCGGGCCCGCCGGGCGAAGGTGCTCGCCCCCTGCGCCTGGGCCACCTGGAGCGCCCGGAGGAAGCACGCGCGGGCCTCGTCCTCCCGGCCGAGCGCACGCTGGGCCTCGCCCTGGAGTCGGTGCAGCTCGGCCTCGTAGAAGTGCTCGCCCGTCGTCTTCGCCCGCTCCAGGGCCTCGGTGGTGTCCGTCAGGGCTTCGTCCGGCCGCCCCTGTCGCAGGTGCAGCTCCGCCATCAACCCCAGGTCATGGTGCTGGAGGCCCGCGCGGATGCCCGCTCCCCCCCAGCCCTCCATGGCCTGGCGCATGAGGGACAGCGCCTCGTCCGGGCGCCCCAGCTCACCCAGGGCCCACAGGCGGATGAGGGTGGCCCACACCCGCCAGGCCCGGAAGCCATGCTCGCGCGAGAGGGCGATCGACTCGTTCGCCCACGTCAGTGCGCACCACAGCTCGTGTCGGAGCTGGCAGGCCACGGCGACGTAGGTCAGCACGCTGGCGGAGGTGTGGGGGTGGCCGAGCCTCCGCGCCAGCGCCAGCGCCTCGTGGCTGTAGCGCCGCGCCTCCTCCGTCTCGCCCAGCACCGAGTCCACCATCGCCCCGAAGGCCAGGGCCATGGCGCGGGGGTTGATCCACTGCCTCTCCGCCTGGGCCCGGTGCTCCTCCAGGGTGAAGTCCGCGCACGCCGCCAGCGCCTGCTCCACGTGCTCCCGGGCGGCGAGGGGCTCACCCCAGATGAAGAGGTCCGCGGCCATCATCCGGTGGCCCAGGGCGAGCAGCTCTCCATCCCGCTGTCGCTGGCCCAGCGCCACGAGCTGCTCGGCCAGCTCGTGGGCGAGGGCGTACTCGCGGCGGGAGAAGTAGTAGGCGAAGGGGCCCCAGTAGGAGAGCTCCAGCCGAGGCAGGGCATCTCCCACCTGGGGGAAGAGCTCGCGGACCCGAGCGTAGGTGCGCCCCACTTCCGGCGAGTGGTAGCCCTGCACCTGGGCCAGGGGGGTTCCCAGGGCGATGAGGAGCTGCAGCTCCTGCCGGGTCCGCTCGGGCGACGCCGGCAGCCGGTGCAGCAGCGCGAGCGCCTGTCGGAAGTGGCTCACCGCCTCCAGGTTGGCCGAGCGCAGGCTGGCGAGCTGTCCGGCCCGCGTCCAGGCGAGCACGGCGGGCGCATACTCTCCGGCCTCGGTGTAGTGGTGGGCGAGCAGCTCGGGGCGCGTCCGCACCTCCTCGGGAAAGCGTGTCTCCAGGGCCTGGGCGACGCGCAGGTGGCTCTGCCGGCGCGCGCTGCGCGGCAGGGACTCATAGGCCGCGTCCTGGAGGAGGGCGTGGCGGAAGCGCCAGGCGGGCTCGGCGTGCTCCACCTGGGACAGCAGTACGCCCGCGTCCACCAGTCCCTCCAGGTCCCTGCGCAGGATGAGGGGGCCGCGGCGGGTGAGCGCATCCAGCAGCGCGTGCGAGGCGGTGCGCCCCACCACCGCGCAGAGCTGGGCGAGGGACTTCTGCCGCCGGGGCAGCCTGTCCAGTCGTGCCAGCAGCAGCTCCTGCAGGGTGACGGGAATGGCCTCCGAGGTGCCTCGCTCCAGCGCCATGCGCGTGAGCTCCTCCGCGAAGAGGGGGATGCCGTCCGTCCTCTCCACCAGCCGGGACACCGTCTCCGGCGGCAGAGCGTGCTCCCCGGCCACCTCCCGCACCAGCGCGGCGGTGTGCTCCATGGGCAGCCGCTCCAGCCCCAGCCGATGCAGCCAGGGCCGCGCGGGCCAGGTGGGGTGGAAGTCCGGTCGGGCGCTGAGGGCGAGCAGCAGGCGCATTCCCTCCACCCGTTCCAGCAGGTAGCCCAGCAGCTCCAGGGTGGACGGGTCCGCCCAGTGGAGATCCTCCACCACCCCCAGCACCGGCCGCTCTCCCACCACCCGCCGCAGGAGTGCCGTCAGCGCCTCGAAGGTGTGCTCCTTCTGCCGCTCCGGAGACAGTTGTGGACGCGGCCACCCTTCGGGCTGAGGGAGCGAGAGGAGCTGGGCCAGCAGGGAGACATCCCCGGGCGACAGGCAGAGCAGATCCGGCCACTCCTCCGGGGGGCGCGAGGCGACGACCCTCGGGTACAGCCGCTGCAACAGCTCGATGACCGGGTGGAAGGCGCTGGTGGTGGAGTGTGGCCAGCACTGGCTCTGGAAGACCATCGCCTCTTCGGCCACCACCTTCGCGCGCAGCTCCTGGAGGAGGCGGGACTTGCCGATGCCGGCCTCGCCGCTGACGAGCACGAAGGCCCCTCGCCCGCTTCGGACCTGCTCCCAGAGCGACTCCAGCCTCCGCAACTCCCGCTCCCGCCCCACCAGCGGGGTGAGGCCTCCGGCGGCCAGCGCCCGCTCGAAGCGCACCGTCGCCGACCGCTCGTGCAGCACCCGGTGGAGTCCCAGGCGCCGTGTCCCTGTCAGGCCCTGGAAGCCTTGCGAGCCGAGTGGCTCGGCCTCGAAGCGACCGCGCACCAGCGCCCAGGTAGCCTCGCTGGCCACCACCGCATCGGGCCCGGCCTGCTCCGCCAGCCAGCCGGCCACCTTCGGCGCCTCCCCCTGAATCATCAGCATTCGTCCCCGAGGCTCGCGCGTCCGCTCGCTCAGCGTCACCAGGTCCGTGTGGAGGCCCACCCGCACGGCCAGCGCCCCCGCGGGCAGGTGGGGCAGCCTCCGTCGCAGCACTTCGGGCACCTCTCGGGCCAACTCCAGCCCCGCGTGTACCGCGTGCTCCGCATCCTCCTCTCGCGCCACCGGGTAGCCGAAGCATGCCAGCACCTCGCTGCTCAGCGACAGGGCCACCTCACCCCCCTGCCGCTGCACCACCTCCGCGCAGTGCTGGTGGAAGGCTTCCTCCAGCTCGCCCAGGTCCTCCGCGTCCAGCTCCCCCACCAGATCGCCTGGCCCCGTCAGCCGGCAGGAGAGCAGTGTCACCTGCCGGCGCTCGGATGCCGGCGGCCGTGGGGCCTCCTCCGGTGGGCCGAGGCGCTCGGCCAGCTCGCGCACCTCCTCTTCCAGCTCCTGCGCGGTGCGGAAGCGCCGGGAGGGCTCCTTCGCCAATGCGGTGGCCAGCAGGTGTTCCACCTCCCAGGGGAGCTCCGGGCGGCGCTCGCGCACCGAGGGCACCGGCTCGGGGGCCAGCACCTTCGCGCGCAGCTCTTCCAGGCTGGCGCTCGGGTAGGGCGGCGTCCCGGTGAGCAGCTCATAGAGGATGATGCCTGCTGCCCACACATCCGTACGTTCGTCCTGCCCCTCACCCCGCCACTGCTCCGGAGCCATGTAGGGCGGCGTGCCGGCGGTGGGCAGGTGGGGCCGGGGCGCCTCGTGGTTGGCCATCAGCCAGGCCAGGCCGAAGTCCAGCAGCTTCACCTTCCCCTGGGTGGTGATGAAGACGTTGGTTGGCTTGAGGTCGCGGTGGATGACGTGGTGCTCGTGCGCGTGCGCCAGCCCCGTGGCGATGCCCCGCAGAATCTCCAGCGCCTGCCGCGGGTTCAGAATCCCCTCCCGCTCCATTCGCGCGTCCAGCGATTCGCCCTCCAGGCATTCCATGACGAGGAAGGGGAGGCGTGGCTCCCAGGGCGCACCGCTCCACTCGGACATATCGAAGACGCGGACGATGTTCTCGTGGTCCAACCGGGCGATGGCCCGCGCCTCCTGTCGTAGCAAGGCGACAGGCGGTGGCTCACCCGTCTCCCCGGTGCGGGGGCGGAGGAACTTGAGGGCCACCACCCGCCGCAGCTCCGCGTCCCACGCGCGGAACACCCGGCCCATGCTTCCACCGCCCAGCTCCTGGAGGATTTCGAAGCGGCGACCGTCCGGCCCTCCCAGCCGCTCCCCGCTCGCTGGCGTGCGCAGCGGCAGCGGTCCCCGGGCCACGGCTTGCACCAGGTCGTCGCCGAAATCCGAGTCCTCGAACCCGCCTGTCTCCGGGGGAGCGGGCCCCCGATCGTCGCGCTGTCCTCTGTCCCCTTGCATGGCGTCCCTGGAGCTTCAAACCTAGGGAGCGGCCCGGTTCCCAGCAAAGCGCATCTCCGAGGGGGCCGCCCCGGGATGGAAGGAAGACTGCCGAGGCGTTATGGTACGAATTCGGAAAGGCCCCTTCCTTCCATGCGCCTCCACGGCTTCGTGCCTCCTCGCAGGCTCGTTCCTCTGGCCGTTCTGGCCCTCTCCTTGAGCCTCACGCTCGTGGTGACGCTCATGCTGGGGGCGAGCGCGCGGGCGAGGGAGTGGTCGCGCTTCGAGTACGGGGTGGAGACGACCTCGGACCGCATCCAGGGTCGGCTGGACGTCTACATCGCGCTCCTGCAGGGGGCGGGCGCCCTCTTCACCACCCAGCAGGAGGTGACGCCGCGGGAGTTCGCTGACTTCGTCCAGCTCTTCGACGTGGAGCGCTACTACCCCGGCATCCAGGGCATCGGCTTCTCCCAGCGCCTCTCCCACGAGGAGGCTCCCGCGGTGGAGCAGTGGCTGCGGACGGAGAGGGGGTGGTCGGACTTCCACATCTGGCCGGACAGTACCGGAGAGGAACTCCACTCCATCGTCCTGCTGGAGCCGCTCCATGAGCGCAACCGGGTGGCGTTGGGCTTCAACATGTCCTCCGAGCCCACCCTCCGTGAGGCCATGGAGAGCGCGCGGGACACCGGGCTGCCCGCCCTCTCCGGCAGGGTGAGGCTCGGGCAGGGGAACGAGCGGCCCGGCTTCTTCATCTTCCTCCCCGTCTACCGGGACGACCTCATCCCGGCGACGGTGGCCGCGCGGCGCGAGCGGCTGATCGGCTTCGTCTACAGCCCCTTCAGCGCGAAGGGCCTGCTCCAGGGCCTCTTCGGCCCCGAGAGCCAGCCGCTCGTGGCCTTCGAGCTCTACGATGGCTCGGAGGTGGAGCCGGAGCGGCTGCTGTACCGCTCGCACGCGCCGGAGGAGCTGGCGCGCGATCCGCTGCGTACCACTTCCACACTCGTCGTGGCGGGACGCCCCTGGACGCTCGCCTTCGCCACGCTGCCGGCCTTCGAGGAGTCGAGCGTGGGGAGTCTGGCGCTGCCCTTCGCGGTGGTGGGGGTTCTGCTGAGCCTGGCCCTCTTCGGGATGACGCTTGTCCAGCGGCGGGCGCACGAGGCGGCGGAGCGCGGCGCGCAGGTGCTGCGCGAGATGGACCGGCGCAAGGACGATTTCCTCGCCATGCTGGCCCACGAGCTGCGCAACCCCCTGGCCCCGATGCGCACCGCCGTCCACCTCATGAAGCGCAAGCTGGAACGGGGTGAGCGCGTGGACCACGAGCGCGAGGTGATGGAGCGCCAGGTGCATCACCTGGGGCGGCTGGTGGACGACTTGTTGGATGTGTCGCG
>QKJM01000787.1 GCA_003249315.1 Archangium sp. | reverse complement strand
TGCCGGCAGTGGTGCAGCCAGAAGAGATCGCGAGCAGGATGACAGAGCTGAGCAGCAAGGCCTTGGTCGTGGGCATGAACGGCACCTCTACTTCCGAATCAGCGTGTGATCCATCGTGATGGCCACTTGTTGGAGACCGTCACCACGGAAGATCTGGAGGGCCAGATCGGCGAGCTGCCCCTGGTCCGTTTGGAAGGCGCTCTTGTCCACGACGACCGCGATCTTCCCCGACTGACCGGGAGCGATCTCGTTCCGGTCCAGGCGAAGCGCAAAGGGCCGAGCCGTGTAGTTGGTGAGGTCGCGGGTCAGGTATGCACCGTCGAACTTCCAGGGCTCGCCGAAGTAGGTGTTCTTCAGGTGAATCACGACCGCGGCCTTCCCGGGGCCCTCGAAGAGCTCGACCCGCGTGTCCATGTCCTCGTTTTTCGAGCGCCAGAACCTCACGCGGCGAAACGGCGTCTTCTTCACTTCGCCATTCGCGAGCAGGGTCGCGTAGGCATGATCGACGGAGTTCTCTTCCTTCTTGAACCGTGCGTTCTCCTCGCGCAGAGCGCGTTCACGGTTGAGGGAATCATAGAGGGACGAGAGCACTGCGTTATAGCTGTCATGGTCCTTGAACACGTTGACCTGATAGTCGATCCATCCCCAGTCCTTGCGGCTCTTGGGCTTCACAAGGAACGTGAAGTCCGTCCCGTCAACGAGCGTCACGAGCAGGGGTAGCACCTCCCCTTCGTCAAGGTCACGCAGTGGCTCTAGAACTACCTTCTTGCCGCCTACGAGCGGAGCCTCGAAACGCCCCTCCCACGCCAGGAACTTCGTCTTCGCTGGATTGACCTCGTTTTCAAAGCGGAGCGCTGTCACCACCTGCCCGGAAACGTAGATGGACGGCGCTTCCTGACCGGGATGGGCCGGCACTTTGAGGGTTCGAATCGTGAGCTTTTCTGCGATGTCCCTGGCCAGTGCCGGGGAAGCCAGGAGGACGAGGAGCAGACCACACTTGAAAAGTGGGAAAGTGCGCATGATGGGGCCAACGTAACAGAGCGGGTGCGGGGCATCCAGCCTCGCTTGTAGGCTGCTGGTTGCGCGTATCGACCCTGTTCGTGGAGCCCGGAGTGTCGAAGGACTCGTTCGGCGACGCCTCCCTCGGCTTCGGCGTCCTCTCCCTCCAGGAGCGCAGCGTCCAACTCGCCCTCACCCACTGCCTCGCCACCCCCCTACACCTCCTCCGTCGTCATCGAGGCGCGCACTTCGGCGAGCACTCACTTCCGGCCAGCCGGAAGTCCGCGTCCCATGCGCGTACGACCCGGCTCTTCGCTCATTACCGGTGCCCAGGGTGGGAGCGCGCATGGACTCCGGAGGGGCTCGGGGAGGCCTCTCCGGGCAGGGCGAAGAAGGACGGCTCGATGACGCACCACAGGGAGGGGAGCGGCTGGAGGGTGGACTCCGAGGCGGCCCGGAGAAGGTGTCAAAGGACTCGTTCGGCCCTGGCCGCCCTCGCTTGAGGAGAGAGCATGTCCCGCCCCCGTGGCACCGGTGTCCCGCTCGCCGGGCACCTGTCCCCCCGCGCGGCGATGTTCACAGGGCCGCCAGCATTCCACGAACGTGCGGATAACAGGAGGGATGGGGGTCCTGGTGCGGGTGGGAGAACTGGACGAACGACACGGCCCCTACCTGCCCACGACGGATGCCATGCCTTGGCAGCCTGTGCCTCGTACATCGGGACGAACGCGGCGCCGCTTCGGAAGGCCGCGTAGCAGGCCACCGCCCACTCCACCCGATCGTTGGCGATGATCGCGACCTTGTCGCCAGGTGCCGGAGGGCTCCTTGACTCCGCACAGCGGGCGCTCGGCGTGTTCATCGACAGAGCGAAGCAGGAGCCCGACCAGCGTCTGGTCGTCTTTCATGGGGTCCTCGGGGGTGCCTCGTCCTGCTGCGCAGCCAGGCGCTCGAACCACGTGAGCGCCTGGTCCCAAAGCGCCTTCGAGGTCTTTCTGAAGTAGCCGATGTGGCCGATGGCGCCGCCGTGGTCGTGGGGAGCGACGTCGACGCGCTCGATGTGGGCGTTGGGGTAGGCGTTGAGCAGGAAAGCGTCGCGGGAACGTGGCGGCGCCCAGGCATCATCGAGCGCGGTGAACGCGAGGATGGGGACGCGCACCGTCGCACAGGCGGCCTTGAGCTCACCAGCGGCCGGGTCATCGAGGAAGTAGTGCGGGAACGTGCACCAGTAGCGCCACTGCCGATACACGCCGAGCGGCAGGTCTTCTCCCATGCCGAACATGCGCATCGGCATGTAGCCCTCGAGCCGAACCAACGGCGGGAAGACGACGTTCCAGAGCGCCCACAAGCGGATGCGCTCCTTCACTGGGTTCCAGCCGTGCCAACCGGCTCCCACCGCGCACACCCACGCGCCGGAGAGCCGGGCGTGATTCGAGACCAGCCCAAGTGCATGTCCGCCGAAGGAGTGCGCCACGAGGAACAGCGGGACACCGTCATCGGGGATGGCGTCGATGGCACCTGCGAAGTCGAGGCGCGCCCAGTCGACGAAGGAGGCATCGAAGCCGGCGAGAGAACCTCGCCGCGAGCGCCCGATGCCCCGGTAGTCGAAGGTCAGCGTCTCGAAGCCCGCGTTCGCGGCGTGGCTGGCGAAGCGCGCATAGAACGTCTGCGGCACGCCCGTGGCTCCCGCGACGACGATGCGTCCTCGCAGCGGCCCTCGGGTCTCGAAGCGGGCGGCCGCGAGAGACACGCCATCACTGGCCAGGATTTCGATGGGTTGGCCGCTGCTTGACTGGTGGTTGGGCACCGGCATCCTCATCGGCAGTGGAAGGTGGGAGTGCGCTTCTGCCTCGTGGGTGATGAACGCGTTTCTGCTCGTCATGGGCGCCCCTTTGGCTAACGGTCGTTTGCTTAACGCTCGTTGACATATTGTCCGAGCGATGTCAACGTTGGGCGTATGCGCTACTCGAAGGAGCACTCTGCTGAGGTGAGGCGACGGCTGCTCAAGGAGGGTGGCCGCCACGTCAAAGAGCGCGGCATGCACGGAGCTGGCGTCGACGGCATCGCCAAGCGCATCGGCCTGAGCGGCGCTGCGCTGTACACCCACTTTGCCTCCAAGCAGGACTTCCTCGGCGCGGTCCTCTTCGAGGAGTTGGTCGCGACGGCTCAGCGGTTCCTCGCGGCCCAGGGCTCCATCGAAGAGGCGCTGGTGCAGTACATGAGTCTCACCCACGCGCGGAAGATGGCGACGGGCTGCCCGCTCCCGGCGCTCATCGCCGACGTCGCGCGCAGCGACGAGGTCGTCCAGCGCTCGCTGGAGAAGGGGCTCTCGCAGATCGCCGAAGCGCTCGCCCCGAAGCTCGAAGACCCGAGCCAGGCGATGGCGGTCCTCGCGTCTGCCGTGGGCGGCGTGGCGCTCGCCCGGGCGCTGCCCGACGACGCGCAGGCCGAGGCCGTCCTCGCGTCCACGCGCGCGCTCATCTTGTCCGGCTTGGCTCCGAGACGAGCGCGGCGAACGAGGGAGCGTGCATGAATCGACTGTTCCCCGACACGTGGGGAGCTCACTCGACGCGAGGTCCCCGCGACACCCGGCAGTAGCAGCCCTCACCGAGCCAGTTGAGGACGGCGCCACTCCCCGGCGCATCCAGCGTGGTAACGCCCAGCACCTGGCTCACGCGAGTGGTGCACCAACTCCCCGCGTTCACTGGGCCGGCGTAGACGAGTTCCCCGCGATCGACCGCGAGCAACGTCGGTGTCGCCGGGACCTCGCGGACGAGCTCGCGGAACGACGCGTCCAACGCCGGGTCTGTCACGTCACGCACCACGAGCTCGACGCCCCGCCGAGACGAAGCCCGGATGGCCGACTCGAGGGCCACCCGCGTGGAGTTCGTGCAGGGGCAGTCGCGATCGATCACCAGTACGAGCCTCGCCCCGTCGTATGGCTCTTCACGGAGCCACTCCGCCGCCTTCGCCTCGAAGGACGCACCGAACACCCGCGCCATGCCGGGCTCGACCGGGACGTACGAGGTCTCGAGCGAGGAGCGCCACTTGGCGAGCACGATGACCGCAAACGGCGCGAGGAGCGCGGCCAGGACCAGCGCGCGATCGTACGTAGCGGCTTTCATCTCCAGAACATCCACCAGGGGTCGAACCGCGACGGCCAGAAGAACTCGAGGACGGCGATCAGCACCGCGTACATCGCGAGGTTGCGCGCCCAGGCCCGGCCCGACCACCGCAGCGACGGGCGCGCGCGCATGAGCTGCATCCACAGCGTGTATGCGAAGAGCACCGCCGCGAGGCCGCACTGCACCCCGATGCCGAAGTTGATGCGCGGGAGGATCGCCGAGGGCGGCGCGAACAGGTAGTGCCCGAGCGAGATCCAGTTGGCGAGCACGTAGCTGTGGATCAGCGAGAAGCTGCGATCGACCTTGCCCGCGTAGATGTAGTCGACGGAGCGGTGCGCGAGCAGCGCGATGGGCACCCCGAGCAGGCCGACGATCGGCGCGTTGAGCCAGGCGGGCTCCGGGTACTGATCGAAGAAGTAGACGTTGTCGAAGAAGTGCAGGCACGCGCCGTAGAGCGTCAGCCAGATGAGCGCCTTGTAGATCTTGACCGGAAGTTCCATCGCGTGTCCTTCGTGGGTGGTGCTCATGGTGCTCACGGCGCCCCTCGTGCGAGCACGAGTGCGTCGCGTTCGAGGCGCTCCAGCGCTCGCGCCTCGTCGCTTGGGTACACGCCACGCACGAAGCCCCCGGCGTCGACGAGGAAGAAGGCGCTGCTGTGGATGATGGGGCTCGCCGGGTCGGTGGTCTGCCGCGCGGTGACGCGGAAGCCCGTGAGGGCGTCGCGCAGGGGGCCGGGCTCGGTGCGCAGCAGATGCCACCGCGCCTCGGATGGGTTCCATGCCTGGGCGAAGTCACGCAGGACCCGGGCGGTGTCGTGCTCCGGGTCGAGCGAGAACGAGACGAACGCGAGGCGCTCCCCGTGCGAGCGCTGCTGGAGCCGCACCAGCTTCGACGTCAGGAGCGGGCACGCGGTCGGGCAGCGCGTGAAGAAGAACGAGGCGACGTAGGGCGTGCCTCGGAGAGACGCATCCGAGACGTTGCGGCCCGTGTGATCGGTGAAGGAGAAGACCGGCGCACCCCAGAGCGGCGCGCCAATGGCGCCCCGCTCGGAGGATGGGTGACGAGCGACGACGGCCAGGAGCAGCGCGACGGCGCCGAGGAAGCCGAGCGCGTAGCGCGACGACCGAGCATCGGAGCTCGCCCTGGCCCCAGGCGCGGGGCGGGTGTCGCTGGGGGGCATCACGTCATCGACGTTGGCACGAGAGGCCCCGAATGGCAAACGATCGTTAGCCAAACGGCCGTTGGCGTATAGGTGGGATGGGGGCCCTGGTGAGCATCGAGCACCCCAAGTACTTCGAGGGCTTCAGCAAGAAGGCCCGTCATGGGGGTGGGGGTGGCGACGATGCGGAGCGACCTGCCCAGCAGCACGAGGCGGGCGAACGGACCGCCTACGGGGGGACCTGGTAGGAGGTCCGCAACTCCTCCACGGTGACGCGCTCCGTGGGGCCCGTCAGATCGTTGAGTGCGCATTCCGGCCATCGTGATCACTCAGATCGGTCGATCGTGATCACCTCGTTCGGTCATCGAGATCGGAGCGAAGCGACGCTGGCCAGGGACCGGAGGAGCGCGAGGAACGGCAGGGGAGGGGCCTGCAGGGGCGTAGGGCCAAGGAGCCCAAGGAACCGAAGGGGCGGAAGGCGAAGCGCCCGGAGAGGCGGGAGGCGAAGGAGCCAAAGGAGCAGGCTCCCGAGTCCCCGAACGTCCAAGGGGCGGCAGCGCAGGAAGCCCCGCCGTCCTTTCCCGAGTCCACCTAAGCGCATGAAGGACGCGCGCCGAGCAGGCTTGCCGGGACACTTCGCTGGAATGCCCCAGGCAAGTCGGTGGTGCAGAGGTGGCATGTGCCCCCAGTGTGCCCCTCCAGCGGGGTTGGAGGTGGCACCCGGAGGAACGGCGTGGGACGGGGCGGGATGAAGAACCCGAGGAAAATCAAGGTGATAGCGGGCAACAGCGCGTCCTGCTTGAATTTTTCAATCACCTTGTCTGCGGGTTCGATTCCCGCCGCCTCCAAGACGAAGAGGGCTCCGGGTGGAAACACCTGGGGCCCTTTTTCTTGGACCGGGGGAGAGAGCCCGGGCGAGCAGGATGGTGCCGACTTTGGTACCTTTCTTGGGATAGGGAGGCGTGGCCATGAAGCTGTCCGAGGACATCAAGCCGGTGACGTACATGAAGACGCGCGCAGCGGAGCTTCTGCGAGATGTGAAGCGCTCGCGGAGGCCCGTCGTCATCACCCAGCACGGGGAGGCGCAGGCGGTGGTCCTCGACGTGGCGACCTACGAGGCGCTGCGAGACGCCACGTTGCTGCTTCAGCTCACGGCGCAGGGCGAAGCGGATGTGCAGGCAGGCCGCACGGTGCCCCAGGCGGAGGCGTTTGCTCGTGCAAGGCGGAGGCTGAAGAAGGAGCAGGAGGAGTGAGTCAGCGCTTCGCGGTCGAGTGGACGGAAGTTGCGATCGCTGACCTGGGGGAGTTGATCGACTTCATCGAGCAGGAGGCGCCAGGAGCCGGGGAATCGGTGCTGAATCGGTTGGAGCAGGCTGCCCAGCGCCTGGAGACGCTAGCTCACCGGGGCAGGGTCGTGCCCGAGTTGGCGAGGTTCGAGGTGCGGCTGTATCGAGAGCTCGTTGTTCGGCCCTGGCGCATCGTCTACCGAGTGAGCCCAGGCTGCATTCATGTCATGGCCGTCTTGGACAGTCGCAGGGACTTGGAGGCATTGATTCTAGAGCGGCTCTTGCGTCATTGATATGGTAAGGTATTGTCATTTTTTGGCAGGATGATGACATAAGATCAAACGTCTGGTTGCCGGCGCTGTTGCTGAGCTGCGCAGATGGTTGCTCACGCACCGTGGCGTCCCAGACGTAGTGGCTTCGGTATGAGCCACCGCTATCCTGCCTCCCCACCGGTGCCCAGGGTGGGAGAGCGCGTCGACTTCGATGGGGCTCGGGGAGGCCCCTCCTGGCAAGGCGAAGAAGGACGGCGCGATGACGCACGGCATCTGGAAGCGGGCCGTGGCGATGGGGCTGGCGGTGCTGCTGGTGAATGCGTGCGCCACGGTGTCGCACGAGGGTGGGAGTGCCTTCTCGCTGCCGGGCCACGCGTCGTTTCCGGGCGAGGCCTCCCTCGTCTCCACCCGAGGGAGCACCACTGTTTCCGAGGAAGAAGGGAGGGCGGAAGCCGGAGCACGGCGGGCGGAGGTGGAGTGGGCGCTGGCGCACATGAGGGAGGTGGCCAGAGGCGAGGAGCGGGTGGGAGCGGAACTGGAGTTCACCTTCTGGGTGGAGCGTGGAGCCTTCACGCTGCTGTCCCAGCGCAGTAGGGCGAGGGGAGGAGAGAGGGGCCAGGCGGTGCGAGCCGATGCGTTCTCGGAGGGGCTGCGGGGGTTGTTGACCACGCTGGCCGAGAGGCGGACGGGGGCGCTGGCCTTCACGCTGCATCGGGAGCGGAGCGGCTGGAGGGTGGATTCCGAGGCGGCGAGTCTGGAGGAGCCCCCGGAGGCGAGGAAGAGGCCGGCGTGGCGCACGGGCTACCCGGAGGAGACGCTCTCGGCGGTGAGGGCCATGGCGAAGCAGGTGGGACGCCTGCTCCAGGTGCCGGAGGGGGCGTCGGCGAGCATGGCGGTAGAGCTCGCGCTGGAGGACGACCGACTCACCGGCTGGGAAGTGGGGCCCTACCAGGCCGAGTCCGGTGGCCCGGTGCGTCCCGCGGAGGCCCGGGAGGTCGAGGCCCTCACCCAAGCGGTGCTGCCCTTCACGCGGGGGCTGGGCGTACGCACCGTGCGGGTGGAGCTGTCCGGGACGAACGAAGGGAGGAGCGCCACCTCCCAGTGGAGGGTGGAAAGGGCGGAGACGCTGAGGCCGGTGCCCCCGGAGGAGGCGCTGGAAGACGTGTTGCGCGAGTACCGCCAACTGCACGCGCGAATCTTCCACAGCTACCGCGAGGAGATGGTGGACGCGGTGAAGCTGGCGGGGGCCTTCACCCTGGAGCAGGTGGCCCTATGCGTCGTCGCGGGATTGGTGGGCAAGGGCCTGCACGTCGCCTACGAGGCGGTGGCGCCCTCGGTGGTGAGGGTGGTGCGCCAAGGAGGAGCGGCGGGGATGCGCTGGTTCCGCACGCAGCTCGTCCGGGCGGGGCGCAAGGACCAGGCGCTGCTACGGCGGCTCTTCGCGAAGGTGGAGACGGAGGGCTTCGAGTCTCTCTCCACCGCCGAGCGCAACGAACTCACCCAGCTCCTGCGGCGCATGGAGCAG
>QKJM01000794.1 GCA_003249315.1 Archangium sp. | reverse complement strand
CCACCTCGAGAGCCGCTGCATCGAGGAGACTCCATGACCGGCCCCCTGTCCGGCCTGCTCATCGCGGCGCTGCTCGCCGCCGGCCCCTTCAACCCCACCACCTCCAAGGCCCGGGAGCGCGAGGAGCTGATCGCGAAGCTCCAGCGCGACATCTTCAAGGTGGACCGGGCCATCGGGGAGACCGAGCGCCTCATCTCCCGGAGCCGCAACGCGCCCTACCTGCCGGACCTGCAGTTCCGGCTGGCCGAGCTGTACGTGGAGAAGAGCCGCTACGTGTACTACCTGCAGGCGGAGACGCGGCCTCCGGGCTCCAGCGGCGCCATGGTGTCCCCCGAGACGCGCCTGCTGAAGCAGAAGGCGGTGCAGCTCTACTTCCGGCTGCTGCGCGAGTGGCCGGACTTCCACGACGGCGACAAGGTGCTCTTCTACCTCGCGCACGAGCAGCGCGAGATGGGCGCCTTCGACGAGATGCTGAAGACGCTGGGGGACCTGGTGCGCAAGCACCCGGGCAGCCCCCTCCGCCTGGAGGCGCTGCAGATTCTGGGCGACTACCACTTCGACAAGGCGGACCTGCGCGCGGCCGAGCGGCACTACGCGGAAGTTCTGGAGGCTCCGCCCTCGCCGGTACACGACCTGGCCCGCTACAAGATGGGCTGGATTCGCGTGAACCAGGGCAAGCACGCGGACGCGGTGCCCTTCTTCGAGGCGGCGGCGGCGAGCGCTCCCCTCCCCGGCGTGGACGTGCAGAAGGCGCTCAACGTGAAGCGCGAGGCGTTGTTGGACCTCGTCTACAGCTACACCGAGGCGCGCCCCGCGCGCGGCGCGCTCAACTACTTCGAGAAGCTGAGCGACAGCCGGGCCACCTACGCGCTCGCGCTGGAGAAGCTGGGCACCCGCTACTTCATCAAGCAGCAGTACGAGTACGCCATCCCCGCGCTGCGCAAGCTGATGGAGCTCCAGCACGACCCGGAGTTGGACCTGGAGCGCAGCCAGAAGCTGTACGACGCGCTGAAGGCGGCCAAGGGACGGGTGCTGCCCGAGCCGGAGGACGTGCGCTTCCTGGTGCGCGCGGCGGTGACGAGCAGGAAGGATCCGGAGCTGGAGGAGGGAGAGCGCCGCAAGCACCTGGCGGAGCTGGAGGAGATGGCGCGAGACCTGGCCACGCAGCTCCACGTGACGGCGCAGAAGCAGAAGAAGGAGGACAAGGAGCTGTACCTGAAGGCGGCGGCGGCCTACCACGAGTACCTGGGGCTGTTCCGGCCGGCGCAGTACGTGCGGACGATGATGAAGAACCGGGCGGACGCGCTCTTCGCGGCGAAGGAGTTCCCCGAGGCGGCGCGTCAGTTCGAGGAGCTGGCCCGCTACCAGGAGCAGGGGAAGGAGGAGCAGGAGGTGGAGTCGGCCCTGCACGGGGCGCTGGTGGCACACTTCTCCACGCTGAAGGAGGCGCAGAAGCGCACGGCCTTCGAGGTGGCGGACGCGCGTCAGGCGCTCAAGCTGCTGGGGGCGACGTACGTGTCGCGCTACCCGCAGAGCCCCCACGTGCTGGACGTGAAGTTCAACATCGCCCGCGCCCACTACGAGGACGGCGAGTTCCCCAAGGCGGCCGAGCTCTTCTCCGCCTTCGCGCTGGCGCACCCCACGTACAAGGACGCCACGGTGGCGGCGAACCTGGCGCTGGACAGCCTGCGACAGGTGAGCGACTTCCAGGGCCTGGAGGAGACGGGCCAGCGCTTCATCGGCTCGGCGCTGCCAGCGGCCTTCCAGAACGAGGTGAAGCGGATCCTCACGCAGAGCCGGGCCGAGGCGTTGGACGAGCTGGCGCTGCGCAGTTCGCAGGAGACGGGCGACGTCATCGAGGGCCTGCTGAAGGTGGCCGACGAGCACAAGGGGCAGGAACTGGGGGAGAAGGCCCTGTACGGCGCCTTCACCGCGGCGCGGGACAAGCGGGACATGACGCGCGAGCGGGAGGTGGGCCAGCGCTTCCTCAACGAGTACCCGAAGAGCGAATACCTCTCGGACGTGCTGCTGACGCTGGGGCGGCACGCGGCGGAGGCGGCGGCCTTCAGCGAGGCGGCGAGCTGGTTCGAGCAGGTAGGCGTGCGGCTGGGAGCGGACTTCGCGGCGGTGGACGGGTGGCTGACGGGCGCGCGGCTGCGACTGGAGCTGGGTGAGTACCCGGCGGCGGCGAAGGACCTGGAGGCGGCGGCGGAGGTGGCCGGGGCGCGCCGGGCGGAGGTGATGGTGCTGCTGGCGGAGGCACACCTGAAGGCGCGCGAGTACGCGAAGGCGAAGGCGACGGCGGAGCTGGCGCTGAAGCTGGACCGGACGAGCGCGGCGGCGGCGGCGGTGGTGGCGGAGGTGCAGGCCACCACGGCGGTGAAGGACTCGCCGGACGCGCTCATCCAGGTGCTGACGACGGCGGTGCAGGGCCCGGACGGGCAGACGGAGGAGGCGGCCAGGGGCCTGTGGTACCTGGGAGAGATTCTCTACCGCGCCTACAAGGACCTTCCCGCGAGCAGGGTGGAGGAGAAGGTGTCGGCGCTTCAGGGGCTGGAGGGGGTGTACACGCAGGCGGCCTCGCTGGGCTATCCGGAGTGGGCGGTGGCCTCGCTGTGGCGGGTGGGCCTGGCCTACGCGCACCTGGGGGACGTGGTGGAGGCGACGCCGGTACCCTCGGGGCTGTCCGCGTCGGACGCGCAGAGCTTCCGCCAGGCGGTGCTGGAGCAGGTGGCTCCGCTGAAGCAGCGGGCGCAGGATGCCTTCGAGGCGTGCGTGTCCCGGGCGGAGTCGCTGGAGGTGTACAGCGCGGCGGTGCTGGGCTGTCGGACGAAGAGCGAGACGGCGACGCCGCCCCTGCCGGCGCAGGGCTCCGCGACACGGCCCTCCTCGCTGGAGGAGCTGCGGAAGCAGGCGGAGACGACGCTGACGGCGGAGGCGCTGGAGGCGCTGGGGCTGGGGTACCTGGAGGCGAGACAGTTCGGCATGGCACGGCTGACGCTGGGGCGGGTGACGGAGCTGGAGGACACGCGAGCCTCGGCGCACAGCGCGCTGGGGTGGGCGCTGCTGAACCAGGGGGACGTGATGGGAGCGCGAGAGGCCTACGCGAAGGCGCTGGATGCGGACCCCACGTATGACAAGGCGCGGCTGAACCTGGCGGCGCTGCGCTGCCGCTTCGGGGACAGGGAGGGTGCCCGCCGCGAGCTGTCGGTGCTGAAGAACGTGGCCAGCCTGCGCGGCCCGGACGTGGATGCGGGGTGGAAGGCATGCAAGTGAGGGTCATCCCGTTACTGCTCGCGGGCCTCGCCGCCTGTGCCCCGAACGATCGGCTGGAGGGCAGCGTCACCCCCCTGTTGGATCTCCGCTACGAGCGAGTGGAAGCGCAGCAGTCGGAGGATGGCAAGGAGGTCGCCGTCCGCTTCCTGCGGATGCAGGGAGAGGCGGAGGACATGGTCCTCAAGGTGACGGCGAACCTGGAGGGCTACGCGCTGGAGCCGAGGCTGCCCATCGACCTGGCGCAGCGGGTGGGGAACGACGAGGGTCCTCAGCGAGGCTCGGTGAGCCGCAGCATGCTGGACGAGCCGACGCGCGACTTCCCGGAGCTCGCTCGAGGAGGGCTGACCTTCCACGGCTACCTGAGTCCAGGCGAGCGCGTGAGCGGCGAGCTGCACATCACCTTCACCAACGGCACCCACGTCTACTCCGGCCGGACCCTCTTCGGCCGCTTCGAGGCCACGGTTCCATGAGGCACACCCTCTTCCCCCTGCTGTTGCTGCTCGTCGCCGCGTGCGGTCCCCGCTACGGGATGCGGGTGCCCGACAAGCTGGTGGCGAAGCTGCCCTACGAGAGCCGCATCGAGCTGCTGGAGGCGGAGAACGACCTGGCGCTGGCCATCGACCGGGTGGACGAGGCGAACAACGAGACGAGCCGGGCGAGGGATGCCATCCGCCGGGCCCGGGCGCGCCTGAAGGCGGCGAAGGACGAGGAGGACCGCGCACCGGACGAGGCCTCGCGAGAGGTGGCGAGGCTGGCCATCGACGAGGCAGAGGCGCGGGTGACATACCTGCGAGCGAAGCAGCGCCTCAACGTCTCCCTGCGGGAGGTGGAGGAGCTGGCGCTGCGCTGTGCCTTCGCGCGCTTCGAGCTGGCGCGGCTGCTGGCGGCGCGCAAGGCGAAGGTGGAGGGCAGCGAGAAGCTGCAACCGGAGCGCTTCGAGTCCCAGGTGTCCGAATGTGAAAACGAGACGCAGAAGGAGCGCGAGGCACTGGCGGAGGACACTGCCCAGGAGAAGACAGCGCGGGAGGCCTGGGAGGTGAAGAAGGAGGCCCTGGCGAAGAAGACTTTCGACGCGAGAGCCAGCCCCTACGTGGAGAACCTGTGATGACGCGAGCCAGCCTGCTTGTCCTCCAGCTCCTCACCGCCAGCACGCCCGACGCGGCCGACCGCGAGCCCGCGGCCGAGGTGGAGCCCGCGGCCGAGGTAGAGCCCGCACAACCGTCCCCGATAACGGACGACGCGGACGCGCTGTACCGGTTGGGCACCTCCCTCCTGCTGTTGGAGCAGCCGGAGAAGGCGGTGGAGGTGCTGACGAAGCTGGTGGAGCTGGAGCCGGAGCTGGTGCGGCCGAAGGTGATGCTGGCCCGGGCGCTGTGGCTGACCGGGGAGGCGGAGAAGGCACGGGTGCTGTTGGACCGGGCCATCGCCGCCTGGCCGGAGGAGCCAACGCTGAGGGCCGAGCGCGGGCAGCTCGCGCGAGAGCTGGACGAGCGGGACGAAGCGATCGCGCAATACGCGATGGCGGTGGAGCTGTCGCCGAAGGACGCTGAGCTGCGCTTCAACCTGGGCGAGGCGCTCCAGCGCTCGGGGCGGACGGACGACGCGGTGGAGGCCTATCGCGAGGCGCTGAAGCTGGACGAGACGTTGACCGCCGCGCGGGTGAACCTGGGCAAGGCGCTGGCGGAAAAGGGGCTGGCGGGGGAGGCGAAGGAGGTAATGCGCGAAGCCACCCGCCGGGAGCCGGGCGCGGCGGAGGCGCACTACAACCTCGGCGTGCTGTTGATGCGAGAGAACAACCTGGACGAGGCCATCGCCGAGTACGGGAAGGCGCTGCGGGCCGAGCCGAAGCACGTGCAGACGCTGAACAACCTGGGAGTGGCGCTGGACGCGCAGGGCAAGCACGAGCAGGCGCTGGAGTCCTTCCGCAAGGCGGTGGAGGCGGACCCGAGGTACGCGGAGGCGCACTTCAACCTGGGGATGGCGTACTACCGGAGGGACGAGCACATCCTGTCGACGCAGCACCTCGAGAAGTCGCTGGCGCTGGAGCCGCGCAGGGCGAGCGGCCCGTACACGCGGCTCGGGGACTCCTACCTGGCGCAGGGCAAGCGCGAGCGGGCGGTGGAGGCGTACAAGAAGGCGCTGGAGGCGAGCGCGGAGGATGGCAAGCCGAACACGGAGGCGTACCAGGGGCTGGCGCGGGCGTACCTGGGGTTGGGCCGGGTGGACCAGGCGGTGGCCACGCTGAAGACGGCGGTGGAGGGCTTCCCGGAGGACGCGAATGCGCGGGCCGCCTACGGAGACGCGCTGCTGGCGAAGGGCGAGCTGGACGCGGCGTTGGCGCAGTACCAGGAGAGACTGAGGCTGGAGCCAACGGCGGAGGCGCGGCTGGCGCTGGCGGGGGTCTACGCACGCAAGCGGATGGGGGCCAAGGCGGCGCCGCTGTACGAGACGGTGCTGGCGGAGGAGCCGGGGCATCGGAAGGCGAAGCTGGGGCTCGCGGACCTGTACCTGGCGATGGGGAGATACGTCGAGGCGGAGAAGCTGTTGAAGCCGCGAGAGGGCGAGGAGGCGGACACGTCGTCGCTGGCGCGACTGGGAATCCTCCACTCCCGACGAGGGAGGCCCGACCTGGCCGTGCCGGAGTTGGAGGAAGTGACGAGGAAGGATCCAGCACAACTGGAGGCACGCGCCGAGTTGGGCTTCCTGTACCTGCGCGGAGGGGACGCCGAGCGAGCGGTGAGGGTCCTGAGCGAGGTGCTGGAGGTGAAGCCGCGATACGCCTTGGGCCGCTTGTACATGGGCCACGCGCTGTACCGGTTGGGGAAGGCGGAGGAGGCGGAGCAGTCCTTCCGGGGCGCGGCGCGAATGGACCCTTCTTTCGGAGAGCCCTACTACGCGCTGGGCCAGTTGCTGGAGGCGGCGGGGAAGCTGCCGGAGGCGAAGGCGGCCTACGAGAAGGCGGCGGAGCTGCAGACGGACCACCCGGACGCGGCCGCGGCGGCGAAGCGACTGAGCGCGGCGAAGTAGCCACGCGCATGGCGGAAGAGCGCGGGGACGGGCGGCTCAGCGGGTGACGGTGGTGACCATCTTCGGCGGGTGGAGGAGGGTGTTGTGGATGGTACACTGCTCGGCGGCGCGCTGTGCGGCCGTGAGTCGCGACTCGGGCAACTCGGGCCAGCGGATGTCCATGACGATGTCGTCCACCCGGTAGGGCTTCTCCACCACCGCCCACCGGATCCGCACCGAGAGCTGCCGGGTGGACACCTGGAGCATGTCTCCGTAGGCCATGAGCACCGAGGCCGTACACAGCCCCAGCGACACCGCGAACATCTGCAACGCGCTGTAGTGCGCATGCACACCCTCGTCGGCCTCCACGTGGAGGCCGGGCGCCTCGAAGTCGCCGAGAGTCAGATCCTCTTCAGAGTGCAGACGGACATTCATGAGCCGCACGGTGGAGCCCGGGCCTCGCGAGGGCAACGTCCCGCAGGACACCCTGTCCTCTTGCCACCAGGCGCGGCCCCGAGAGGCCAACCGAGAAGGCGGCATGCCCGCCTGGAGCACGAGCACCCAGGAGGGACACGGACTGTTCACCACTGACTGGAGGCGCTTGCACCCGAGGGGCCGCCGGGGATAGCACCGCCTCCGACGTTTCCATTTCAAGCAGGTGAAGACATGAAGAAGGTCCTCATAGGCGTGGGCATCGGCTGCGGCGTGCTGGTGCTGCTGGGCATCATCGGCGTGGGCGTGGCCGGCTACTGGGTGAAGGAGAAGGTCGGCGGCACCGTCGCCTCCATGCAGAAGGCCTCCACCCAGGTGAAGGCCCAGGAGAAGGCCCTGGCCGAGCTGAACAAGAGCTACCCCTACACGCCGCCCGACGAGGGAGAGGTGCCCGTGCTCGAGGAGTCGCGCCTGCTCGACTACCTCGCAGTGCGCGAGCGGGCCCTGCCGGTGTTCCAGGAGTTCGAGCAGAAGAGCCAGGCCTTCAACGAGCAGCACGAGGGAGACGAGACTCCGGACATCGGCGCGGCGATGCAGGCCGTCGGCATGGCCACGGAGCTCTTCTCCAATGTGCGCGCCGCCTACATCGAGGGCCTGGAGCAGCACCGCATGTCTCCCTCCGAGTTCCACACCATCACCCGCACCCTGTACGCCTCGCTCGTCACCGACGTGACGGACAAGGCCATGAAGGCGAACGCCCAGGCCCAGGCCAGCCTGAAGCAGACACGGGACGAGCTGCGCGAGAAGCTGGAGGACGAGAAGCTCTCCGAGGAGGTGCGGGCCGCGCTGGCGCAGCAGGAGGAGATGCTCTCCGCCCAGCTCGAGTCGTTCCCCACGGAGGAGGAGGAGGTCCCCGAGGGCACCGTCCTCAGCGAGGAGTCCAAGGCCGCCGCCGCCGCCAACCTCTCGCTCCTGGAGAAGCACAAGGACCGCATCGAGAGCGCCGCCAGCCTCGCCTTCGACGGCTTCCTCCTCGGCGACTACTCCCCGGGCATGACCGGCCTGAGCGAAGAGACTCCGTAGAAGACCGGCCCCGCGGGACGAAGGGCCATGGGACACCCCACCCCGTGGCCATGGACCTCTTCATTCCCTCGTGACGCCGGGGGTTTGGGATAGGATGAGGAGCGATGTCCGACTCCTCTCCTCCCTATTGGGTCCTCATCTCGGTGCTGTTCAGCTCGCAGCCGTTGTCGCCCACGCTGGCGATGACCCTGCACCAGGCGGCGTACGACCTGTACCAGAGCGGAGGCTCGGTACAGCCGGTGGCGGGAGACCTGCTCACGGGCAAGGTACACAACCTGCGCAAGGACCTGCAGATGGGGGCCATCGCCGGCCCGGCCTTCGAGGCGGAGATAGAGACCGAGCGCGGCTCCGGAGTGGTGCGCTTCCTGCTCACGCGGCAGGGGTTGGAGATGCTGCGACAGGCGCCGCCGATGCCGCCACCTCGGCCCCAATACCTCAACTGAGGGGAGAGGCGCCGAGCGGGCGCCTCAATGTACGCGCACCTTCTCTCGCGAGGCCACGCGAACCTTGCGCCGGAGCCCGGAGCCCTCGAGGGCGAGGAGCTTCTTGCGCGTCACCATTCGAGAGACGCCGTAGTAGAGCTGCT
>QKJM01000978.1 GCA_003249315.1 Archangium sp. | reverse complement strand
CGTACCTGCCCCTGGCCCATATCGCCGAGCAGATGCTCAGCCTCCATGGTCCGCTCCTGTTCGGCGCCGAGGTGTACTTCGCCCGCTCCCTGGAGACGTTGCCGGAGGATCTGCGCGACGCCCGGCCCACGCTCTTCTTCGGCGTCCCTCGCGTGTGGGAGAAGTTCAAGGGGCGGATCGAAGAGGCCCTGCGTGAGCTGCCTCCCGCTCGCCAGAAGGTGGTGGCCTGGGCCCGCGAGGTGACCGCGGAGCGCCACGCTCACGCCCTGCGCAACGAGCGTGTGCCCCTGCACCTGGAGGCCGGCTATCAGCTCGCCCGCAGCACCGTCTTCCGGCCGCTGAAGGAGAAGATCGGCCTGGAGCGCTGCTGTTTCTGCTCCTCCGGCGCTGCCCCCATCGGCCTCGACGTGCTCGAGTTCTTCGCCTCGCTGGACATCATCGTGCGCGAGGTCTACGGCCAGTCCGAGGCCAGTGGCCCCACCTCCATCAACACCTTGGAGGCCACCCACCTGGGCTCTCTCGGCCGACCCCTGTTGGGCGTGGAGGTCCGCATCGCCGAGGACGGGGAGATCCTCGTGCGCGGCGGCAACGTCTGCCAGGGCTACTTCAAGGATCCCTCCGCCACCGCCGCCCTCCTGGAGGCCGGGTGGCTGCACTCGGGTGACGTCGGACACCTGGACACCGAGGGCTTCCTCCACATCACCGGACGCAAGAAGGAGCTCATCGTCACCTCCGGTGGGAAGAAGATCGCTCCCGCCTACATCGAGGCGCTCCTCAAGGCCGTGCCCCCCGTGGGCCACGCGCTCGTCGTCGGCGAGCGCCGCAAGTACCTCGTGGCCCTTCTCGCGGTGGATCCGGGGCGTGCTCGCCTGCTCGCACGCGAGAAGGGTTGGCCCGAGGAGTTGGCCGCCCTCACCGCCGATCCGCGTCTCCAGCAGCACCTGAGGGAGGCGATCGCGCGCGACGTCAATCCTCACCTCGCCCGCTTCGAGACGATCAAGCGCTTCGCCGTACTCCCCGGGGAGTTCTCCACCGAGAGCGGCGAGCTCACCCCCAGCATGAAGCTCCGCCGCCAGGTGCTCGAGGCTCGCCATGCGGCGCTGATCGAGTCCCTGTACGCCGAGGAGTCCGAGAGCCAGGCCGTGTAGGGCAGGGGGCCTGAAATGCGAACGGGGTGAGGGATCGGAACCCGTGGTCCTCGATACCCTCACCCCGGCCCTCTCCCGGGGGGAGAGGGGGTTCTTCATGGGACTACTTGCGCTTGTCCATCGCGACGTAGTCGCGCCGCGTCGAGCCCGTGAACACCTGGCGCGGACGGGCGATCTTCTGCTCCGGATCCTTCACCATCTCCTCCCACTGCGCGCACCAACCCACCGTGCGCGGAATGGCGAAGAGGACGGGGAACATCTCCACCGGGAAGCCCATCGCCTCGTAGATGAGGCCCGAGTAGAAGTCCACGTTCGGGTACAGCTTGCGCTTCACGAAGTACTCGTCCTGGAGGGCGATCTTCTCCAGCTCGAGGGCGATCTCGAGCAGCGGGTTCTTGCCCGTCACGTCGAAGACCTCGTGCGCCACGCGCTTGATCACCTTCGCGCGCGGGTCGTAGGACTTGTAGACGCGGTGGCCGAAGCCCATCAGCTTCTTCTCACCCTCGCCGCTCTTCACCTGCTTGATGAACTCGGGGATCTTGGAGACGTGGCCGATCCCCCGGAGCATGCGGAGCACCGCCTCGTTGGCGCCGCCGTGCAGCGGGCCGTACAGCGCCGCCACGCCCGAGGCCACCGCCGAGTAGGGATCCACCTCGGAGGAACCCACCGTGCGCACCGAGGTCGTCGAGCAGTTCTGCTCGTGATCGGCGTGCAGGATGAAGAGCACGTCCAGCGCCCGCTCCAGCGTCGGGTGTACCTTGTAGGTGGAGGTGCCGATACGCTTGATCATCGCCAGGAAGTTGGCGACGTAGGAGAGCTCGTTGTCCGGGTAGATGTACGGCTGACCCATGCTGTGCCGGAACGAGAAGGCCGCGATCGTCGGCATCTTGGCGATGAGCCGGGTGATCTGGATGCGGCGGCTCTGCTCGTCCTTGGTGTGCTTGGCGTCCGGGTAGAAGCCGGAGAGGGCCGCCACCGTGGAGGCCAGCATGGACATGGGGTGCGCGTCGTAGCGGAACCCGTCCATGAAGGTCTTCACGTTCTCGTGAACGTACGTGTGGTGCGTCACGAGGAACTGGAACTCCTCGAGCTGCTTCGGCGAGGGCAGCTCCCCGTTGAGGAGCAGGTACGCCACCTCGAGGAAGCTGGACTGCTCGGCGAGCTGCTCGATGGGGTAGCCCCGGTACTCGAGGATCCCCTTGTCACCATCGATGAAGGTGATGGCGCTCTTGCAATTGGCCGTGTTGAGGAACGCCGGGTCGTACCCCATCAGACCGAAATCATCATTCGAGACCTTGATCTGTCGGAGGGCATGGGTGCGAATGCATCCGTTCTCGATCGGGATCTCGTACGTCTTCCCGGTACGGTTGTCCGTGATCGTCAGCGTATCCGTGGGCATGGGCGGGACATTTCACAGGCGGCAGATTGCTTTCAACAAAAAACAACGGGATCCGGGGAGGCCGCGTCTCCCCCCGGATCGAACTCGGTCAGGATAGCCGGACACCAGCGCGTTCCAACTGCCGCCAGAAGCCCGGGAAGCTCTTTTCCACGCATTCGGGGCCGGTGAGCCGTAGGGGCACCCCGGACAGGACGGAGAGCGTAGCCGCGACCATCGCCATCCGGTGGTCTCCTCTGCTGTCCATCTCGAAGTGGGAGGGAGGGCTCTCAGTAGGTGGAGTGATGGTGAGGGTCTCTCCCTCCAGGGTCGTGGAGCCACCGAAGGCGTCCACCAGCCCCTGGATGCCCTCGAGCCGATCGCTCTCCTTGATGCGCAGGACGCCTACATCGGAGAGGGTGGAGGGCCGGGGCAGCACGCAGGCCAGGGCCGCGAGGGTGGGCAGCAGGTCCGGGCACTCCTTGCCGGATGCAACGAGTCCGTCACGAGCGGTGCCAACCAGGCGCAGCGTCCCCCCGGGGCCGGGCTCGGCCTCGAGTCCGACGCGCGCCACCAGCGGGAGCAGGGCCTGATCCGGGTGGGCGCTGGAGACGTCCGCGCGCTCCACGCTCCCCCCGGTGCGCCAGGAGATGAGCAAGAGGTAGCCCAGGGAGGACCAGTCGCCCGGGAGGGCCGGCGTCGCCTCGGGGGCGCGGTAGCCCGTCACCTCCAGCCGGCTCGCGGACTCCTCCACGGTGAAGCCGAAGCGCCGCAGCCAGGACACCGTGAGCTCCAGGTAGCCCGCGCTGGTGAGCGGGCCGATGAGCTCCACGCGCCACGGGCGGCGCTCGCGCAGGTACAGGGCCGCGCAGCCGAGCAGCAGGCTGGAGGCGTACTGGCTGCTCTGCGCGCCCGGTACCCGGAACACGGGCTCCCCGGTGGTGGTGGGGGCGCGGAGCTCCACGGGCCAGGGGTTGCCCTGGGTGAGGACCAGTCCGGAGGGCCCGAGCGCCTCGCGCAGGGCGTCGAAGAGGGGGCCATGGGGGCGCTCTCCGAGCCGGGGCGTGCCGGTGAGGCGCACGTGCGCGCCGGGCGTCACCGCGGCCTGGGTGACGAAGATGCGGAAGGGAGCCCCGCCGTCCGCGCAGTCCACGTCCCTCACGGGGCCGGGAGGCAGGCGCAGGGCTTCGATTCCCCGGCGCAGCACTCGCACGTCCGCGGGGAGGAATTCCTCGGGCTCCTCCTGGAGCATGGGCAGGGGCCAGGCGCCGGTGAGGTGCGCCAGCACCAGCGCCCGCTGCGCGTCCGACTTGGAGATCGGCGGCGTGAGGGCCGAAGGCACGAGGTGGCTCGGATCGACGTGGAGCCGGGTCATGGACGTTTCCCCTGGAGCCAGGCCGGCCAGAGCGCGCGCCAGGCCTCGGCGGGCACGTCACGCACCTCGGCCGATCCCACGGCGGTGAGCAGCACCATGCGCAGCTCTCCGGCGCTTCCCGTCTTCTTGTCGGCGATGAGCAGCTCGGTCACCTCGCCCAGGTCGGCGCGCTTGAGCAGGGCGGCCGTCCGCTTGCGGCCGAGCACCCCCGGGCCACGCTCCAGGGCTTCCTCCACCTGCCGGGCCTCGTCCTCGGGGGTGAGGCCCAGGTGGCGGCCCACGTCGAGCGCGCACAGCATGCCCAGCCCCACCGCGTCCCCGTGCGAGAGGCGGAAGTTCGAGACGCTCTCCAGCACGTGGCCGAAGGTGTGGCCGAAGTTGAGCACCCGCCGCAGGCCCTGCAGCTCGTAGGGATCCTCCGCGCAGATGGACTCCTTGAGCTGGCGCGCGTCCTTCACCAGCCGCTGCAGCGCGGGAGGCCGGCGGGTGTAGGCGCGGAAGCGCTTCGCATCGAGGCTGGCCACCATCTTCCAGGCTTCCAGGGCGCCCTCGCGACGCTGGGTGTCCGAGAGGGTGGTGTAGAGCTCGGGGCAGAGCCAGGCTTCCTCGGCATAGTGGAAGACGCCGACGGGGTTCTTCACCACGCGCCCGCGCACGGTGAGATCCACCGCGCCCTTGCCGCCGAGGCTGCTGTCCACCGCGGCCAGCAGGGTGGTGGGCACCTGGACGAGCCGCACGCCGCGCTTGAGGAGGTGCGCGGCCACCGTGGACACGTCGCCGATGGTGCCGCCGCCGATGGCCACCAACGTGCCCGAGCGCGGCAGGGAGAGGCCCGCGGCGAGCACCTGCTCCAGGGCGGTGAAGCTCTTGGCTCCCTCTCCGCCGGTGAGCTGCACGATGGCTCGCGGCTCGCGGGCGCGCAGGGACTGGAGGACGGAGGGGTGAAGGCGCGCCACCTTGCGATCCACCACGGCGAGGCTGCCCTCGGGGAGGTTCGCGCACAGGCGCGGGAAGGGGCCCCAGCGATCGGAGGCGGGGCGGTAGGCGCCGGGAGGGAGGGCGTTCATGCGGAGTGGGGCCGGGCGTTCATCTGCAGGGAGAGATCGGCCAGGACGAGGGAGACCATGGCTTCGAGGACGGGGACGGCCCGGGGCATGATGCAGGGATCATGTCGCCCACCCTTGGCGTGCTCCGCGAGGGTGGCGGGAGGCTTGAAGAAGACACGGAGGTACACGGGCTCGCCGTTGGTGAGTCCACCCTGGATACCGCCGTAGGTGTCCTTCTGCGAGTGGAAGACGCTGCCGGTCAGCTCGATTCGGGAGAGCAGGTCCGGCGGACCCCAGACGACGCCGGTGACGGCACCGACGCTGCCCAGCGCCTGCGCGAGCAGCGCCTTGAGCTTGCCGAAGATGGGCTCGCCGAGGCCCACGGGGAGACCCTCGACGCGGACGTCGATGGAGCCCCCGAGGCTGTCCCCGGCCTCCTTGGCGGCGAGGATGCGCTGGGACATCTCCTCGCGGACGACGGGGTCCGGGCAGCGGGTGGGATGGGCATCCACCTGCTCGCGGGTGAGGCCGGGCTCGGGCACGGCGGAGACGAGGTTGCCCACCTGGGCGACCCAGGCGACGGTGCGGACGGTGGGGAGCGCGCTGGCGAGGTAGGCCTCGGCGACGGCGCCACCGATGACGCGGCAGAGGGTCTCCCGACCGCTGGTGCGCCCGCCTCCGCGGTGATCGCGGTGCTTGAAGCGCTCGCGCCAGACGGCGTCCGCGTGGCCGGGCCGGTCCACGTTCTTGAGCCGATCGTAGTCCTGGGAGCGCTGGTTGGTGTTGCGGACGATGGCGGCGATGGGAGTGCCGATCGTCTTGCCCTCGAAGACGCCGGAGAGGATCTCCACCTGATCGGCCTCGGAGCGGGCGGTGGTGATGGAGGACTGGCCGGGGCGGCGGCGATCGAGCGCGGTCTGGATGCGCTCTCGCTCGAGGGGGATGCCGGAGGGGCAGCCGTCGATGATGGAGCCGAGGGCGGGGCCGTGGCTCTCGCCGAAGGTGGTGAGGCGGAAGAGGGTGCCGAGGGTGTTCATGAGGCGGTCTCCCAGAGGGCGCGCTGCCGGCGGGCCTGGGCGATGAACCATGCCGCACCGAGGAGAAGGGGTGTACCCCCTCGGCGGGTGATTTCGGAAGCGATGAGACGAGCGGGGGCGCCGTAGGCGATGACGGCGATGTGGGAGCCCTCGAGGCGGAGGGACTCGGGAGGCGGGACGCGGTCGGGCCAGGTCCAGATGCCGGGACCGGAGAGAGGTGAGGAGATGTCGGCGCGGCGGAGGAAGCGGAGACGGACGCCGAGCTCGGGGGCGACGGAGCGGAGGGCGGCGCTGGCGCCTCCATCGCCGAGCACGAAGGCTTCGGAGGAGCGGAGTCGTTGGAGGACGGCGCGAGCGCCCTCGACATCGGTGTTGAAGGACTCCCAGCGCTGTCCGCGACGGACGAGGGTGTTGATGGCGTCGAGGGAGGAGCGGGTGTGTCGAGCGAGACGGATCTTGAAGGGGCTGGTGACGGCGAAGCCGCGGTAGTGAGGCAGGAGGGCATCGACGAGGGATTCGACGGGAGCGTCCTCGGGGATGTCGATGCGGTCGAAGGGCTGGAGGTGGATGCGAGGAGACCGGGAATGAGGAATCGAAGTCCCCAGGATCGCCAATCGTCCCTCCGTGTATGTCCCCTCTCCCTCTGGGAGAGGGCTAGGGTGAGGGATTTCCCGCTGAAGAGTCCGCGCCTCCCGCAGGGCATCCGGGAGCAGCCGCTGACCGGGAGCGGCCTTCCACTCGCCCCCCAGGGCAACGAACTCGAGCACATTCCGCCGGGCGAGCAGGGCGCGAACGGGGAGAGCGAGGGGGCCCATGGTGAGCACGGTGACGCGCCCCTCGCCGAAGCGCTCCATCAGCCGGGCCTGAGTCTCCAGCAGCTCGGAGATGCGGGCGCGAGAGATCTCTCCGAGGGGTTCGACGTGCTTGACCAGGGCCCCCGGGGGGAGTGTCAGCTCCCAGAGCCGCAGCGCCTCCTCGGTGGAGAGGGGTCGGTCGGCATGGTGCGAGGCGAGCAGCTTCCCGGGGGGCACCTCCAGCGCGCCGCCCTGGATGTCCCGATCCACCCACCGCGCCGAGGCCACCCAGGAGGGGGGCAGGGGAACACCGCGCTCGGAGACGATCAGCGGAAGCAGCTCGGCGAGGGCGGCGATCTCCACGGCCTCGGCGGGGTGCAGATCCGTGCGGAGCTCCAGCACCTGGGCGCCGCGAGCGCGTGCTTCGATGACGAAGGGCGGCGCATCGGAGCCCGTCACGGTGGGAGGCAGGGTGACGACACGGAGAGCGGTTTTCACGGAGAGCCCCCAGGAGGCACGAAGGCGCGGAGGAAGGTCGCGAGGCTCACGGTGGGGACCTGGGCGTGAAGGGCCTCGCGCTGGTGGAAGAGGGAGGAGATCTCCTCCTCCAGCGTCACGCCGGGGCGCAGCCGGGGGCGGGAGGAATCCACGAGGAGACGTTCGCGATAGGTCTCGAAGGAGACGGGGACGAGGAGGGTGAAGCAGCCAGCCAGGGCCTCCGGGTGGAGCGAGAGGAACCCGCCGCCCACGGCGACGAGCCCGCCGCGAGGGAGCTCCAGGAAGGTGGCGCGCTCGGCCTGGCGGAAGGACCGTGGCTCCTCCGCGACCCAGGTGCGCAGGGTGCGTCCGGAGCGCCGCTCGAGCTCGGCGTCGAGATCCACACCCGGACGCTCCAGCAGCTCCCCTACGAGGGGTAGCAGGCGTGTCTTTCCGGCGGTGCGGTGCCCGGCGAGGACGACGGTCTGCCCCACCTCGGGAACGGCCAGCGCTCCAGGCCGACCCAGCTCCTCTCTCAGCGAGGAGACGAGCCGCGGGTCGATGGCGTCGAGGATGCGCTCGACGAGCTGCTCTGGCTTGCCCTTCACGGGCGACTCCCGTCCCAGGTGGAGGTCACGTTGTCTCGAGTCCGGTAATCCCTGTATAGCCCAGGTGTGCAGTAGAACAACATAACGAGGTACGCTGGAAGCGCGCGATGAACGTATAAGAGGATCGGCGGAGCCTCGCGCGGCGGGCTGCCGTATCGGGAGAAGGCCATGGCCCTGAAGCTGGCGTACGAGACCTGGGGGGAAGGCCCCCGACCGCTCCTGTTGCTGCACGGATTCACGGGGAACCGGGCGTCGTTCGACCACCTGAGGCCGCTGATGGGCGAGCATGTGCGTGCCATCGCGGTGGATCTGCCGGGCCACGGGGAGACGCCGCTGCCCACGCGGGTGGGGCGAGAGGGCTTCCGGGAGACGGTGGACGCGCTGAAGCGGTTGATGGACGAGCTGGGGCTGTCCTCGGTGGACGTGCTGGGCTACTCGCAGGGGGCGCGGTTCGGGCTGGGGGCGGTGCTGACGTACCCGGAGCGCTTCGGGCGGCTGATCATGGAGAGCGGCTCACCCGGGTTGCACCGCCGGCAGCACCGGACGGAGCGGCGCGCGAGGGATCGGGAGCT
>QKJM01000774.1 GCA_003249315.1 Archangium sp. | reverse complement strand
CTGCGTCACCAGCGGCACCGGCTGGCCCGAGTTGACCGGCCTCGGCGTGGAGATGAGCGGAATGACCGGTGTCTCCGCCCCCTGCGTCAACGGCGTCGCGACCAGGCCCGCCGTCACCCTCGGCCCCCCGAAGACGAAGTCCGGCCCCGGCACTCCCGGCACCAGCGGCACCACCGAGAACGTTCCAGTAGTGGACAGAAAGGTGCTCCGTGGCGCCGGAGCGAGCGGCACGAAGCTCCCCACCCTCGGCACCGGCAGCTCCTCGCCGAGGGTGGCGCGGGCGGGATCCACGAACGGATCCGCGGGCAGCCCCGTCAGCGGCAACCCGGGCTGTTCCGTCTCCACCGCGAGCGTCGTCCGCCCGGACCCCAGGAAGGGATCCACGGAAACGCCCTCCCCCGCTGGTCCTGCCGGAAGCTGCGTCCGCAGCGTCACGCGCCCTGGCTCGAGGAAGGGCTCCGACACCGCCCCTGCCTCCACGAGCCCAGCGCCCCCCACACCAGCCCCCAGCGCGGCGTTGGGCACCGCGCCCAGCGCGGCCCCACCCGGCACCGGAGTGGTCGCCACCACCTCCTCGCCGGGCATGCCCGCCACCGGCACCACCGCCACCGCGGACACCGCGGACCCATCCACCTCGATGAGCACGTCGTCGAAGTCGAACTGCAGGAAGCCTCGCGGCTCGACCTCGGGTGGCAGGTTCCAGACCATCACGTACAGCTCGGAGTCCCCCTCGCGCGCCACCGGCAGAAGGCGGAAGGTGTCGTCATCCGCGTGAGCTCCCCGGGAGAGCGCGGCGGCATGGATGATGGCCGCGTCGGTAAGCAGCTCTCCGTTGCGCCACACGCTCCCCACGCCCCACAACGCCGCCTCCGCGTACACCCGCGTCATGCCAGGAAAGCCCAGCCCGGTGTCACCATGCAGCCACCTGTCCGTCACCACTCCGCCCGAGATGGGCTGATTGGGAGGTAGCGGCAGGGGTGAAGTCGCCGGCCGCCCACGCACCTCTGGAGGGGGGAATCCGACCTGGGCCAGCTCCACCCGGTAGCGCAGGCCGTCGAGCTCGAAGGACGCCTCCAGGCTCCCCTGGTCCCCGTACGTCGCCCGAGGATCCGTCGCCCGGTCCCGGACCTGGAGCACCGCCGAGCCCGTCCCCCGCTGGTAGAGATCCGTGAAGGGGTAGGCGCCTTGAGTGAAGTAGCCAACGTTCCCCACCGTGCGCGCGGTGACCTCGGGACCGTCGAAAGTAAACAGATCCGGGCTGGCCGCCAGCAGCCCGACGAGCATGACGCTGGAAAGGAATCCCACCATCGACGCCGCCTCCTTCCAGGAAGGGTAGGCAGCGGAGGTGGGTGGCGGTACGGAGCAACCGGGCAGCCAGGAGCCGCCCGGTCTCGCTCGCTCCTAGATGAGACCCCGAGCGCGGCGGATCTGCTCCACCGTCTTGTTGTACTCGATGTCGAAAGCGCTGGTGCCCTCCTGCAGGTGCTTCAGCCGGGAGCGCGCCTCCTTGTCGATCTCCTCGTCCACGTCCAGATGACGCTTCATCACCGCGTGCATCTTCTGACGTAGCACGTTGTCCGCAGCATACACCTCCTCGACGTTGCGACTGATGAGGAGGAATTCGATCATCTGGTTGATGACGTATTCGACGCCTTCGTCGCCCATCTTGAAGCCACGGACGTCGGCCATCTCACGCTTGACCTGATTGAACTTGGAGTAGTCGTAGCCGCGGCGCTCGAGCGCCTCGCGCGTCGCCTGATTGACCCTCTCCTCGTTCGCCAGATACTCACGCATGATGGCGGACAGGTCCATCTCGGCGTCGGCCACGCGCATCGGCTCCACCTCGATATCCCCATCCTGCATCAGCCTCTGTACGACCTCACGAGAGATGATCGGGATCACCTTTGGATAGAGCCTCATGTTGGTCCCTCGCCCTCTGAAACACATGCCGACTGGACGAGTCCGCTATAAATCAGCGCGGAGCCCAGCCGCAATTAAAAACCCCAGGAACATCGCGGATTCAGTGAACTTTTCCGCCCTTCTGACGCTCCGGAAATTAATCACGGCGAGTCGGGTGGCGACCCTTCATTCGACTTTTCGTCCACCAGGGCACCCGCATCCAACAGGGAGGATTCCCTGACTGGATCCTCCGGGTCGTCCGCGGGGTGTCCATGGAGGGCGGCGTGGACCCGCTCGGCGACCGTGGGACCGAGCACCTCGGTCAGCTCCTCGATCCCCGCCTCGCGCACCCGCTTGAAGGAGCCGAAGCGGCGCAGGAGGAGCTTCCTGCGGACCTCCCCCACCCCCGGAAGGTCCTCCAGGGCCGAGCGCAACGTCCCGCGGCGCATGGACTTCTGCTGGAAGGTGATGGCGAAGCGGTGGGCCTCGTCGCGCAGGCGGGTGAGCAGGTAGAGCTCGGCCGAGTTCTGCCGCAGGACGATGGGCTCCTTCCGGCCGGGGATGAAGACGCGCTCGGGGCTGCGGGCGCTCTCCTCGTCCCGGTCATGCACCTCCAGGTCGCGGCTCTTCGCCAGGGAGACGACATCCACCCCCTCCACCTCCAGATCCTTCACCGCGGCGAGCGCGCTGGCGAGCTGTCCCTTGCCTCCATCGATGACCAGCAGGTCAGGCAGCTCCCCCTCCTCCTGGCCGCGCCGCAGCCGGCGGGAGATGACCTCGTGCATGCTGGCGAAGTCGTCCTGCTGCGCCAGGGTCTTGATCCGGTAGCGGCGGTAGCGCGTCTTGTCGAGCTCGCCGTCGGTGGCGGCCACCTGGGAAGCGACGATGCTCGCGCCCTGGAAGTGGGAGATATCGAAGCATTCGATTCGACGCGGTAGGTTGCGCAGGTGGAGCCGCTCGCGCAGGCGACGAAGCACCAGCTCCGTCTCGTCGCGGGTGCGGCGGCGCTCGAGGGCGGCCTGCTCGGCGTTCTTGCGCGCCATGAGCACCAGGTCGTGCTTCTCCCCGCGCTTGGGGACGACGACGCGAACCTTCTCTCCCTTGCGCTCGGAGAGGAGGGACTCCAGGGCCTCGCGGTCCTCGGTGTCCAGGGGGAGGAGGACCTCCTCGGGAACGAAGTTGCCCTGGTCGTAGTAGAGGTTGACGAAGGAGGGCAGCAGCTCCTCGTCGGGAAACTCCTGGCTACCGAGGGGGAAGGCCTGACCGCCATTGAGCCGCCCCTGGCGCACGTAGAGGACGTAGACGAGCAACCGCTCCCCCTCGCGGTGGAAGGCGAAGACGTCCTGGTCCTTGAAGTCGCTGGTGGCCACCTTCTGGCGCTCCAGGCTGCGCTCGATGGCCAGGAGCTGATCTCGAATGCGCGCGGCCTCCTCGAAGCGGAGTTCACCGGCGGCCTGCTTCATGCGACCGCGCAGCCCATCCACCAGCTCGCTCGCCTTTCCCTCCAGGAAGAGAGCCACCTCGTCCACGCTCTTGCGGTACTCCTCCGAGGGCACCTCGTAGACACACGGCGCGGGGCAGCGGCCGATCTGGTGCAGCAGACAGGGCCGCTTGCGGTTGGCCAGTACGTGATCCGTACACGTGCGCAGGTGGAAGTAGCGGTTGATGATGCGCAGCGTCTCTCGGATGGCGCTCGCGCTGGAGTAGGGGCCGAAGTAGCGCGCGCCGTCCTTCTGGTAGCGGCGTACGACCTCCAGCCGAGGGTACGCCTGGTGCTTGTCGAGCCGCAGGGAGATGAACTGCTTGTCATCCTTGAGCAGGACGTTGAAGCGCGGCTTGTGCTTCTTGATCAGCTCGTTCTCGAGGAGGAGGGCCTCCTTCTCGTTGTGGACGAGCACCGTCTCGATGTCGCCCAGCACCTGGTCGAGCAGTGAGACGAAGAAGCGCGTGTCTCCGGTACGGGTGAAGTAGGAGCGCACCCGGTTGCGCAGGTTGATCGCCTTGCCCACGTAGACGATCTCCCCGCGGCGGTCCTTCATCAGGTACACGCCGGGCTCGGTGGGTAGAGCCTCCAGCTTCGCCTGGAGCGTCGCATCCATGGTGGATTAGCGGCTCCTCTTCCGGGTGCTCCCGCTCGCGCCGCCGCCTGCGCCACGAGACGGCGCGGCGCGCTTACCCCCTCGGGTCTTCGGCTTCTCGGAGGCGGACTTCGGCGGAACCTTGAGCAGCGCGCGGCTGGGCGGCTTCAACCCCAGGTCCATGTCCTTGAGCAGCAGGATGCGGTCACGCAGCTCCGCGGCCTTCTCGAACTCCATCTCGTCCGCGTAGCGCTGCATGTCCTTCGTGTACTCGGCGGTGAGCCGCTGGATCTCCTTCGGCTGCAGCACGTCGTCGGCGGCATCGGCGGCCATGGGGAGCGCGGTCGGATCCGCATCGTAGAGGTGCTCGGAAAGGTCAAGGATATGGCTCTTCACCGCGCGAGGGGTGATGCCGTGCTGCTCGTTGTAGGCGCGCTGCACCTCGCGGCGGCGCTGCGTCTCGTCGATGGCCTGGCGCATGGAGGCGGTGACGTTGTCCGCGTACATGATGACGCGGCCGTTGAGGTTTCGAGCCGCGCGGCCGATCGTCTGGATGAGGGACACGTGGCTGCGAAGGAAGCCCTCCTTGTCCGCGTCGAAGATGGCCACCAGGGACACCTCGGGGATGTCCAGGCCCTCGCGCAGCAGGTTGATGCCCACCAGCACGTCGAACTCACCCTTGCGCAGATCCCGGATGATGGCCGTGCGTTCGATCGCGCCGATGTCCGAGTGCAGGTACCGCACCCGCACGCCCACGTCCGCAAGGTACTCGGTGAGATCCTCCGCCATGCGCTTGGTGAGCGTCGTCACCAGCACGCGCTCGTTGCGGGCCACGCGCTTGCGCACCTCCTCCAGCACGTCGTCCACCTGGTTGCGCGCCGGGCGCACCTCCACCTCGGGATCCGTCAGTCCCGTGGGACGGATGATCTGCTCCACCACCACGCCCTTGCACTTCTGCAGCTCGTACTCGGCCGGCGTGGCGGAGACGAAGACGGCCTGCTGCACCATCTCCTCGAACTCGGAGAACTTGAGGGGGCGGTTGTCCAGCGCGCTCGGCAGGCGGAAGCCGTGCTCCACCAGGGTCTCCTTGCGCGAGCGATCTCCCCGGTACATGGCGCCGATCTGCGGCACCGTCTGATGGCTCTCGTCGATGAGCACCAGCATGTTGCGCGGGAAGTAATCCAGCAGGCACGGCGGCGCCTCGCCCGTCACCCGCCCCGAGAAGTGCCGCGAGTAGTTCTCGATGCCGTTGCAGTAGCCCACCTGCTCGATCATCTCGAGGTCGTACAGCGTGCGCTGCTCCAGCCGCTGCGCCTCTACCAGCTTGCCCTCGCGCTGGAACCCCTGCAGCCGCTCGGTCAGCTCGTCACGAATGGTATGGATCGCCTTCTTCCGCGTGTCCTCCTCGGTGACGTAGTGGCTCGCGGGGAAGATGACCACCTTCTCCAGCGTGTTCAGCGTCACGCCGCGCAGCGGATCGAACTCGGTGATCTTCTCCACCTCGTCGCCGAAGAAGCTCACCCGGACCGCGCGCTCCTCCTCGTAGGCCGGGAAGACCTCCACGGTATCTCCACGAGCGCGGAACGTGCCGCGGTGGAAGTCGAGATCATTCCGCTCGTACTGGCTCTCCACCAGCCGGCGGATGAAGGTGTCGCGGCCGAGCTCCGCCCCCAGGTCCACCCGCACCGCCATGTCCACGTACGAGCGCGCCGTACCGAGGCCGTAGATGCAGGACACGCTGGCGACGATCAGCACGTCGTCTCGCGTGCGCAGCGAGTGCGTGGCCGAGTGCCGCATCCGTTCGATCTCGTCGTTGATGGACGAGTCCTTCTCGATGTACGTGTCCGAGGTCGGGATGTAGGCCTCGGGCTGGTAGTAGTCGAAGTAGGAGACGAAGTACTCCACGGCGTTGCTCGGGAAGAGCTCCTTGAACTCACCGTAGAGCTGCGCGGCCAGCGTCTTGTTGTGCGCGATGAGCAGCGTGGGCCGCTTCACGTTGGCGATGACGTTCGCCATGGAGAACGTCTTGCCCGAGCCCGTGACGCCCAGCAGCGTCTGGTAGCGATCTCCGCGCAGCACGCCCTCGGTCAGCTCGCCGATGGCGCGCGGCTGGTCGCCCTGGGGCTTGTAGTCACTGACGATCTGGAATTCCGGCATGGCCAGAGGTTTAACACCGGGAGAGAGGCGATGCCGGCCCGGAAAGCGCCCGGAGGCCCGGCGAGCGACCCGGGCCTCGCGACCTCGAACCTCACCCTGGCGAGGCGACCTTCCATACCGTCCCGCTCGGCGTGTCCATGATCTCCACGCCCTTGCCCTTGAGCTCTTCGCGCAGCTGATCCGCCGCCGCGAAGTCCTTTGCCTTCCGGGCGTCCACCCGGGCCTGCAGCAGCCGGTCCACCTCCGCCACGTCGATGCCCCGCTCCCTCACCGCCCGCTCACGCCGACGTAGCAGCCACTGCTCCGGCTCGTCCTCGAAGAGGCCCAGCACCGCCGACACCTTGCGCACGTCTTCCTTGAGCGCCTGAAGCGTCCGCCCCACCAGGGCCTTGTCCTTCACCGGAGGCTTGTCCGTCAGCTCGTTCATCAGCGCGAACAGCCCCGACAGCGCCCCCAGTGCTCCCGCCGTGTTGAAGTCCTCGTCCATCTGCGACTCGAACTCCGCCAGGAACCTGTGCGGATCCTCCAGCAGCGGACCCTTCCCGAAGTCCTTCCCGCCCACCCGCGCGTCCACCTTGCGCAGCGTCTCGTAGAAGTACTCCATCCGCTGCTCCGCATCCGCCAGGGACTTGTCCGCGAAGTTCAGCGGGTGCCGGTAGTGCGTCGACAGGAAGAAGAAGCGCAGCGCCTCCGGATCCACCTTCTCCAGCGCGTCCCGCAGCCGCACCACGTTCCCCAGCGACTTCGACATCTTCGCTCCCTCCATGTCGAGGAAGCCGCAGTGCATCCAGTAGCGCGCGAACTGCTTCCCGCTCGCGGCCTCGCTCTGGGCAATCTCATTCTCGTGGTGCGGGAAGATCAGATCCAACCCGCCCCCATGGATGTCGAAGCTCTCGCCCAGGTACTTCGCGCTCATCGCCGAGCACTCGATGTGCCACCCCGGCCGCCCCTTGCCCCAGGGGCTGTCCCAGGACGGCTCCCCCGGCTTCGCCGCCTTCCACAGCGCGAAGTCCAGCGGCTCCCGCTTCTGCTCCCCTGGCTGCACCCGCTCCCCCGCGCACAGATCGTCCAGGTTCCGCTTCGACAGCTTCGCGTACTCCGGGTACTTCCTCACCGAGAAGTACACGTCCCCCTTCGACTCGTACGCCACCCCGTTCTCCACCAGCTTCTCGATGATGCGGACGATCTCCGGGATGTGCTCGCTCACCTTCGGAGACACGTCCGGCTCCTTCAGGTGCAGCGCCCGCGCGTCCTCCCGGAACGCCTCCACGTAGCGCGCCGCCAGGGCGACCGGCGCTTCTCCCGTCTCGCGCGCCGCCTGGATGATCTTGTCATCCACGTCCGTGTAGTTGCGCACGTACGTCACCTCGAACCCCCGGTAGCGCAGGTAGCGCACCACCACGTCGAACGAGGTGAACGTCCTCGCGTTGCCGATGTGTACGTAGCTGTACACCGTCGGGCCGCAGACATAGACGCGCACCTTCCCCGGCTCCGCCGGCTCCAGCGGTTCCTTCTGCATCGTCATCGTGTTGAAGAGTCGAATCGATGCCGCGCCCACGTGTACGTACCTCCCGCGATGAGGTCTGGAGATGAAGAACGCCGGACTCTAGGACCTCCGCACGCTCCGGACCACAAGTGCCTGACACTCCCAGCGGATAAAATGAGGAGTATTCTGGAGGCAGGCCGCCCGTCGCCCCCTCCAACGGCCACCAATCTGGGAGAATGCCGCTCATGAGCCCTCCCCATCCCAAGCGACCGCCCCAAGGCCCTCGCCCGCCCGAGGAAGCCGCGGCGCGCCCGGAGCCGGAGGCAGAACTCCCCTTCGATGAGGACGAGGTAACCCCCCTGCGCGCGGACGACCCTCGCCCCCAATACGTCCCCCAGTTCCCCGCTGGCCCCCGTCGCCGCCCCCGCCGAGGACCTGGCGGCCAGCCCCTCCTCGAGGGCCGAGACCGCGAGCTGCCGCCTCCTCGCTTCACCACGGGAGAGCACCAGAAGTACGACCTCGCCCCCGCTTCCCTCTATGTCGAGCGAGGCCCCGGCTCCGGTCAGCTCCTCCCCCTCACGGAGGGAAGCTTCGTGCTCGGCCGCTCCTCCACCTCCGAGCTGCGCCTCCAGCACGCCTCCATCAGCCGCCGCCACGCCCAGCTCACCCGCGTCGGCGACCGGCTCACCCTGAAGGATCTCGGCAGCCAGAACGGCACCTTCGTCAACCGCGTCCGCATCTCCTCCGAGGTGGAGCTCCACTCGGGGGATGAGCTCACCCTCGGAAACGCCCTCCTCCGGCTGCGCGGGCCGGGGCCGAGGCCTCCCCACACCCCC
>QKJM01000354.1 GCA_003249315.1 Archangium sp. | reverse complement strand
GGAGCAGTTGGTGGTGAAGGAGACGCTGGCCATCAACACCCACTTCCGCGAGAAGCGCGACCGCTTCCACTCGCGCCTGGAGCGCCTGGGCATTCGCACGGATCGCCCACCCGACGGCACCTTCTACGTCTGGGGCAACCTGAGCGGGCTCCCTCCGCCCCTCAATGACGGAATGAGCTTCTTCCGCGCGGCGCTCGAGGAGAAGATCATCGCCGTCCCGGGCGAGTTCTTCGACGTGAACCCCGGCAAGCGCCGAGCCCGCCCCTCGCGTTTCCGCTCGTACGTGCGCCTGTCCTTCGGTCCCTCGATGGAGGTACTGGAGAAGGCGCTGGGCCGACTGGAGAGCATGGTGATGCGCCACACCGGCACGCCGTAGCCCGTGCTCCCCCGCACGAGGTGACGCGGGGGAGTCGAACACCGGCTCAAGCCCGGGGGCGGCGAGGCAGCGGCTGGCCGAAGAAGTCCAGCGTGCTCTCGCGAGACAGGCGGGCGAGCTTGCCCTCCAGCCGAGCCATGCGGCGCCGATGCGCCTCGGCGCCCTCCGCGTCCGACGAGAGCCTCGCATGGTGCAGAGCCTTCGGCAGCTCCTTGAGCTGGTGCTCGTACAGCTTGGACAGCGAGAGGTGGACGGACGCCGCCCGCGCCCCCCGGGCCGAGCCGAGCGCGCGCTGCAACTGCTCCACCGCGGCCGACACATCCCCAGCCCGACGAGACAGCCGGGACGCCAGCGTAAGCGCCTCGACCCCCACCTCGCCCCCGCCTCCCGCCGCGGCCGCCCGCGCGAAGGCGTGCGCCCGCTCGAAGTCCTTCGCTCGCAGCGCCACGCCCGCGAAGCCCAGCAGGTCCCTCGGATCCTTCCCCTCCGCGCCGCTCGCCCGGAAGCGTCGCCCCAGCACGCCCAGCAGCGCCGCCAGCAGCAACAGATCCTGCACGTTGTGCTCCATCACCGGCACCAGCGCCGAGCCGTTCCCATCTCGGAGGAAGCGGAAGTAGAGCTCCGGAATCAACGAGCCGTCCACGTCCCCCACCCGCTGATGCCCGAGCACCTGCTCCTCCAGGTGTACCAACCGCGTCCCGCTCCCCCGGTACTTGAAGACGCGGCGCGCGCAGTGCAGCAGGTCCAGGTGCGGTAGCTCGGCGGGCGCAGGCACCCGATTGAGCACGAAGCGCGTGCGCAGCAGCGGCCAGTCGTAGCTCTTGCCGTTGAACGTCACCAGACATGAGGACTCCGCCATGCGCTCGGCGAGCATCCTCAGCAGCGGAGCTTCTTCACCCAGCTTGCGCAGGAAGAGCTGCCGCACCCGCAGCGCGCGTCCCTCGAACCACGCCAACCCCACCAGGAAGGGCACGGTGCCCGTGCCCCCCGCGAGCCCCGTCGTCTCCGTGTCGAGGAAGAGCATCCGCTCGAAGTCCACCTCGGCCAGCTCCGGGTGCAGCGCGAGACTCGCCACCAGCGGCGCCTCCACGTCCAGCGCGCCCGCGAGGGGCTCGGAGCCGTGATGATGATCCGACGCCAGCAACTGCTCGGCGACATGCACCACGCCGTGAGGCGTCGTGCGGGGCTCCGCGGGCAGCGGGCCCGAACGCGACTTCGGCGCCGAGCCCCGACGCGCGGCCGACGCCTCCTGTCGCTCGGACCAGCTTCCGAGCTGTCGGCGCAACGATTCGACCCGGGAGTCCGCGGGCTTCCCAGGCTCTGGGACGGGCTCCACGACCGGGGAGGAAGGCTCCACCGCCTCCGGAGCCGGAGACGGCTTCGCCACCGGCTTGCCGCCAGGTCCCACGCCGCCGAGCCGTGCCAGCTTTCGCTTCAGGTCCACGGCGCGCCTCGCCTACTGCAGGGCTCCCACCCCGAGCACCGAGAGGAGCTCGAGGCCCAGCCGCTTGCGGGGATGCGCATCCACGGGAGCGCTCCCGGGTCCGGAGCCCGCGGCCGGGCCGATACAGGCCGGGCACCCGTCCGCGCAGGTACACGACTCCAGCACCCTCCGGGCGCGGCGCAGCAGCTCCTCGCGCTGGTCGAACAGGCGCGCGGCCAGCCCCACCCCTCCAGGGATGTTGTCGTAGAGGAAGATGGTCGGATCGAACCCCACTCCGCCGTCCTTGCGAGGAGGCCCGTCCGCGTCGTCCTTGCTCCCGAGCGTCTTGCCCAGGTCTCTCGGGTCGATCATCAGCCCCACGCAGGCCACCGTGCGCAGCGCATTGGCGAGGCCTCGGAGCGCATCGATGACCGCCGGGCGAGGCACCTCCATGGCGCGCACCACCGACTCGGGCACCGTCAGCCACAGCGCCGTGGTGTGCATCTGCATCTCCGGCAGGGTGACGTCGCCGTAGCCAACGTTCTCGTGGGTGTGGAACTTGATCTTCTTGTACCCCACCACCTTCTCGATGACGCTCACCTCGCCCATGCCGGCCTGCAGCTCCGACCCCATGGGCGCGCCCTGGTCCTCTTGAATCACGTTCACCCGCACATAGGTCATCGCGTCGGTGAAGTAGTCCGGAGCCACCTTGCGCACGTAGGCCTTGTGGTTCTCGTAGTCGAAGCGCTCCACCTGGTACTGCTCGGCCTCGTGCTGGTAGATGGCCTGCTCGTGCAGCATGGTGTGCGCCGAGCGGAAGTCCATCTCCGCCAGGGTCCTGTCCGTCCCCAGCTCGATGATGACCACGTTGTCCCAGCCCACGCTGCGCAGCGAGACGTGGTTGGCGGGGTACGCATCCGAGGACCAGTGGAACACCCGACGACCATCCATCCCTGACGAGGGATGAACCACCTCGTGCTGGGCGAGGAAGCCGAGCGCGTCCAGGGTGGACTCGGATGACACGTCCCCGAAGGCGTCCCCCTCCTCGAAGGGCAGCTCGAAGGCGGCGCACTTGAGGTGCTGGACGAGGATCTCCACGTTGTCCGGATCAATCCGCGCGTGCTCCACGGGGGCGCCGGTGAGGTAGCGAGGATCCGAGGCGAGGTACTGGTCCAACGGAGCGCTGTTGGTGACGAGGAGCGCCAGGCTGCCCGCCCCACGGCGACCGGCCCGGCCGAAGCGCTGCATCAGCGCCGCCACCGAGCCCGGGTAGCCGGCGCACACCACCGCGTCCAGCGAGCCGATATCGATGCCCAGCTCCAACGCGTTGGTGGCCACCACGCAGCGCACCTCGCCCGCGCGCATGGCGGCCTCCGTGGCCCGGCGCGTGCCCGGGAGGTAGCCGCCGCGGTAGCCCTGGATGAGGGCCGGATCCATCTTCTCCTCGACGAACCGGTCGCGGAGGTACTTGAGCATCATCTCCACCGAGTTGCGCGACTGGCCGAAGAGCAGCGTGGACACCTCGGCTCGCACCAGGTCCGCCACCAGCCGCACCGCGCTCTTCAGATAGCTGGCGCGGACGCCCAGCTCAGCGTTGACCACCGGCGGGTTGTACACCATCACCCGGCGCTCCCCGGAGGGCGCGCCGCTCTCGGAGACGAGCGCCACCTCGCGACCCAGCATGCGCTCGGCGTGGGCCTTGGGGTTGCCGATGGTGGCCGAGGCCAGGATGAACACCGGCGACGAGCCGTGGAAGCGCGCCACTCGCTGCAGGCGGCGCAGCACGTTGGCCAGGTGCGAGCCGAACACACCCCGGTAGGTGTGCAGCTCGTCGATGACCACGTAGCGCAGGTTGGAGAAGAGACGCGCCCAGTTGGCGTGGTGCGGGAGGATGCCGGTGTGCAGCATGTCCGGGTTGGTGAGCAGCACCCCGCTGCGCTCGCGGGCCGCGCGCCGGGCGTCCGCCGGCGTGTCCCCGTCGAAGGTGATGGCGCCGTGCTCCAGCCCGGCCTCGCGCATGAACACCCGCAGCGACTCCTCCTGGTCCCTGGAGAGCGCCTTGGTGGGAAAGAGGTAGAGGGCTCGCGCCTGCGGCTCCCGCGCGAACCGGTCCATCAGCGGGAGGTTGTAGCAGAGGCTCTTGCCCGAGGCCGTGGGCGTGGCGATGACCAGGCTCTGGCCCGCGCGGGCAAGCCGGAAGGCCTCGGCCTGGTGGGCGAAGAGCTGCTCGATGCCGCGGCGCCGCAGGGCCTCGCGCACCTGGGGCGCCACGTCCTCTGGGAGGGGCGCATAGGCACCGGCACGCGCCGGGGTCACCTCGTCGAGGACGAAGCTGGGCCAGAGCTGCTTGTCGGCGCACCACCGCTTGAGGACGGCATCCAACCCGGTGGGCCGGATCCACGGCTTGCGCCGGCCTCCGGTGAACGCCCCTTCTTCCTTCTCGGACTTCATGGAGTCGGTCACTGTACAGACGTACACCCGGCGAGGCAACGCGCGAGCCGTCTCCCCCCTGGAGGGCGGGCGTGGGCCGGGACTAGCGCAGCTTCTTCGCCGTCAGGCCCTTCACCGCCGGGCCGTTGAGCACCTCGCCCGTCGGGCTGTAGCGGGAGCCATGGCAGGGGCAGTCCCAGGAGCGCTCCGCCCTGTTCCAGTGGACGTGGCACCCCAGGTGCGTACACACCGGACTCACGGCGTGTACCGCGCCGCCCTCCTCCTTGAAGACGGCCACCTTGTGCCCATCCACCTCGACGATCCGCCCCTCCCCGGGCGGCACCTCGGACAGGTCGTGCGCGTCCGGCCTCGCCAGCCGGTCCGCCACGAAGCGGAAGGCCACCTCCGCGTTCTCCTGGATGAAGTCCTTTACCCCCGCCTTCGGCTTCACCCGCGTCGCCTCGTACAGCGCCGCGTAGGGGCTCTGCCTTCCCAATAGCAGATCCGAGAGGATCATCCCCGCCAGCGTCCCCCACGTCAGTCCCGTCCCGGACAGCCCCGTGGCCACCCACACGTGCCGCGAGCCGCTGTTGCGCCCGATGTACGCCAGCCCGTCCGCCGGCTCTATCACCTGACCAGACCAGCGATACGAAATCCCTGTCACCGGGAAGCGCCTCCGCGCGTAGGCCTCCAACGCCTCGAAGTGCCGCGCCGTGTCCTCCTCCGTCCCCACCTTGTGGTCCTCGCCCCCCACAATCACATAGTCCACGCCCTCCACCCGCTGGGTACGGATGTAGTGATAGGGCTCCTGGCTGTCGTAATAGAGCCCCGCCTCCAGCGGACCTTCCAGCCGCGCCGCCAGCGCATACGTCCGGTAGGGGTACAGCTTGGTGTGCAGGAAGACGCGGTTGAGCGGCGTGGTCGTCGCCTCCACCACATCCCTGCAGGTGAGGGTGCCGTGCTCCGTCTCCACCCGACAGGGCACGCCGTCACGCACCGCCGTCACCTTCGTCTCCTCGAGGAGATGGCTGCCTTCCCCGGCGATCCCCTCGGCCAGCGCCAGGAGGTACTCGCGCGGGTGGAGCTGCGCCTGGTCCTCCACCCGCAGCGCCAGCTTGACCGGGTAGGGCAGCGGCACGTGCTTCGTCAGCGTACACATGAGCCCCACCTGCCGCGCCGCGGACGCCTCCTTCTCCAGCGCCTTCACCTCCGCGACCGTCTCCGCGTAGCGGTAGGCGGGCAGCCGCCGGAAGTCGCAGGAGATACCCTGCCGCTCCACCAGTTCGGCGATCTTCTCGATGGCGGCCCGACTGGACTCCGCCGCCAGGCGAGCCCCCTTCTCGCCAAAGTCCGACACCAGCGTCGAGTAGGGCGTATCCAGCAGCTCGGTGAGGTGCGCCGTGGTCTGCCCCGTCTGCCCCGACAACAGCCGGTGCATCTCCACCACGGCCACCCGCTTGCCCTCCTGCTTGAGCAACCAGGCGGTGGTGAGGCCCGCCACGCCGCCGCCAATCACAACCACGTCCACTTCCATGTCCCCGTGGAGCCGGGGGTAGCGACGCGCCGGTGCCGAAACCGTCCACAGCGACTTGTGCGTGCGCTCTTCCACCATGATGTCCCAAGGCTAGGGACGGGCCTGGAGAGCGGTAAGACGCACGGAATTCCCGCCCGCCCGTCCGCCTGCCCGACACGGGGGCTGGTGGATGTGCAGGAACCAACATCCCCGCCCCCTGGGTGTTGGCCCACGACAACAGGTGACGGACAACCCTGGGTAGGCCCCGCCCCACTGACTACCTGGAATGCCGATGCCTTCCACCGCCGTACTGTCCTCTCCTGCCACGCCTGCTCCAGAGGCGCGCCTCGCACTGGCCGAGCTGCTGCTCGGCAGCGATGAGGCCCGGGTGTGCGCCAGGGCCACCGTGGACTGGCTCGTCCGGAATGCCCGCGTGGGGCAGACGCTGTGCCTGGCTCCGGACGATACGGACGCGAATCACTTCTCCGCGCTCGCCAGCCATGACGTGCAGGGAGCGGAGAGGTACACACTCTCCCTGCACGATGCGGCGCACCCGCTGGCGGCGGTGCTCCACCAGCCCGAACCCCGCTGGCTGCCCGCCGGACAGGTCCCACCGGAGCTGCCGCTGGGGAGGACGGGGCTGCTCGCCGTGCCCCTGGGCCAGCCCGACCCGGAGACGCCCGCCGCCGGGCTGCTGCTGGTGGCCGCCCCCACCCCGGAGCCCATACCGGACGTCCGCTGGGTGGCCCGCCACCTGGGAACCCACCTGGCGCGCCTGCACAAGGGCCGTCAGCTCAAGCGGCTGGAGGCCGCCTCCACCGAGTTGGCCGCCCGGGTGAACGCGGCCACCGAGGAGCTCGCCACGCAGAACGAGCTGCTGCGCCGCCAGGCCTTCCAGCTCGAGCAGGCCTGCGCCGCCAAGTCCCAGTTCCTGGCCAACATGTCCCACGAGCTGCGCACGCCGCTCAACGCCATGCTCGGCTACACCAACATGCTGCTGCAGGGAGTGTCTGGAGAGCTCTCCGCGCCCCAGCGCCGCAGCCTCGTCCGCATCGACTCCAACGGCCACCACCTGCTGCAGATCATCAACGAGATTCTCGACATCACCCGCATCGAAGCGGGACGCATGCCGCTGCACCTCTCGGATTTCCGCATCCCCGAGCTCATCCAGGAGGTCCTCTCCGAGCTGGATCCGATCATCGTTCGCTCCAAGCTGGCGGTGAGCACCGCGCTGGCGGCGGAGCTTCCGGTCATCCATGGCGATCGGCAGAAGGTGAAGCAGATCGTCGTCAACCTGCTCGCCAACGCGCTGAAGTTCACCCACGAGGGTTCCATCCAGGTGCTGGCCCGCTATGACGCGGCCGACGAGTCGGTGGACATCTCCGTGGAGGATACGGGCATCGGCATCGCGCCCAGGCACCAGGAGATGATCTTCGAGGACTTCCAGCAGGTGGACAGCTCCCCCACGCGCCCCTACGGCGGCACCGGGCTGGGGCTCTCCATCTGCCGGCGTCTGGCCACGATGATCGACGGCCAGGTCACGCTGAAGAGCGCGCTCGGCCAGGGCTCGACTTTCACGCTGCACCTTCCTCGACGCGCGAGACCGACATGACCCAGACACTTCAACAAGACAACACGCCACTGGTCCTCATCGTCGACGACTACCAGGACGCTCGGGAGATGTACGCGGAGTACCTGGAGTTCTCCGGCTTCCGCGTGATCGAGGCACGCAATGGCGCGGAAGCGCTGGAGAAGGCGCGCGAGCAGCACCCGGCCATCATCCTGATGGACTTGTCACTGCCCGTGATGGATGGCTGGGAGGCCACGCGGCGGCTGAAGGAGGATGTGAGCACCCGGGGAATTCCCGTGGTGGCCCTCTCCGGCCACGCCATGGATGGGCACTCGAGAGAGGCCCAGGACGCGGGCTGCGATGCCTATGTCACCAAGCCGTGCCTGCCAGACGCGCTGGTGAAGGAAGTGCAGCGGGTGCTTACGGCCGTGAGGCGGACTCCGGCGGAGTAGGCGAGCCTGGATTTCGCTGCTCACTTGCACTCCCCTTGCTGACAACTGAGTCCCGACTGACAGTCCGTATCATTCGCACACGACTCCCCTACCCCACAGTCATACCCAACCCCTCCCGACATACCAACCACACCAAAGCCGGAATTGGACACCGACTCAAAAATCGGCCGATTCCCAAGCGCCCCATACTCGATCCTGACATTCTCGATACTCACGACATCATCCAAGACCGACACCGAAACCTTTAGATCCTTATCACCCTTGCCAGTAACACTGTTTATCACACTGACCATTCGACTCGCTATGTCATTACTGGAGTCAGAATTATAAACATCCACGACGACGTGAGAAGCAGACACAGCGCCGTTTTTATCAAACTCAAAAAACACCCTGTTCGAACCATCGCTGATAGAAAAAATCTCACCATCCTTCAATTTGCTCTCATCGACCGCTGTAATGCTCCCGCGAGCCACTGACAACGCCTGCTGAGAGCACGACTTGCTGCAGGTCCCACAGATTCCGGCACTTCCGATATCGCACTGCTCCCCCGCGCTCGCGTTCACCACTCCGTCGCCGCACCTGGGCGCTGTACAGTCCGCATCGCATATCGCCGATTCGCCCCCAGTGTCGCATTGCTCCCCCGCGCTCGCGTTCACCACTCCGTCGCCGCACCTGGGCGCTGTACAGTCCGCATCGCAT
>QKJM01000563.1 GCA_003249315.1 Archangium sp. | reverse complement strand
GGCCACCCCGCGCGAGCAGAAGTTCCTCCGCATGATGATGGCCGAGGCGCCGCGGCTGAAGGATGCGGGCGTCCTCCACAGTCCTGTGTTGGCGGGGCGGGAGCGCCTGGTCCGCCTCTTCGAGGAGCTGATGCGCCGGGGCGTCATCCGCCCGGGGGATTCCGAGCTCTACACCATGGAGTTCATGGGGCCGATGCTGATGCTCCGCCTGTCGTACCTGGTGATGGCCGAGGGGGTGCCGGAGCTGGAGCGCCTGTTCGCCCTGGTGGACGGCCACGTGCGCCACTTCTGTGAGTCCGTGAAGGTGGGTGAAACCATGACACCGAAGTCACCGCGGAGGCGCCCATGAGGCTCCTGTCGCTCGCGGCGCGCAACCTGTTGCGCAACCGTCGTCGCACGGCCATCTCGCTCACCGCGCTGGTGGTGGGGGTGGGGGCCATGGTGGGCCTGCGCGGCTTCATCAACGGCCAGCAGCGCGTGATTCTGGAGAACTTCGTCTACGGCCAGGTGGGCGCGGTGCAGGTACACAAGGCGGGGTACCTGGCCAACGTGCAGGGCTCGCCGCTGACGCTGGACATGGCGGACTCGGAGGCGTTGCGAGAGCGCATCGCCGCGGTGGAGGGGGTGGCCCGGGTGTCGCCGCGCATCGCCTTCGGAGGGATGCTCTCGCTGCCGGACGCGGAGGACGCCACGGACGAGGAGGGGGCGGGGAAGACGAGCTTCCTGCAGCTCACCGCCTTCGAGCCCGAGCTGGAGAAGGAGGTGGCGCCGCAGCGCTTGAAGTGGCTGGGCGAGGGCGCGCACCTGTCCTCGGCGGACGGAGCGGAGCTGCTGCTCAACGCGGACCTGGCGAAGAGCCTGGCGTCGGGGGTGATGGGGGCCGAGGTGCCACAGGAGCGCTGGCCCGCGCTGCTGGCGGCGGATCGCGACGGGGCTCTCAATGGTGAGGCGGTGCGCATCACCGGCACGCTGGTGAGCGCCACGCCGGGGGACAGGCGGCTGGGGTACGTACCGCTGGGCACCGCGCAGCGGCTGTTGCGGATGGAGGGGCGCGTCACCGAGTACGCCCTGGCGGTGAAGCGGCTGGAGGATGCGCCTCGGGTTCGGGACGCGGTGCGGGTCGCGCTCGGGCCCGAGTACGAGGTGCATACCTGGGACGAGGTGGTGCCCTTCGTCGCGCAGCTCCTCGGCCACCAGGACTTCCTCTTCGAGATGCTGACGTCGGTGTTCCTGCTGACGGTGCTGCTGGGCATCGTCAACGTGATGCTGATGAGCGTGCTGGAGCGGGTGCGGGAGATTGGCACCATGCTGGCGGTGGGGATGCGGCGCAGGCAGGTGGTGGCGCTCTTCCTGCTGGAGGGGGCGGTGCTCGGGTTGGTGGGAGGCGCGCTGGGGGCGTTGGTGGGAGGAGCGGTGACGTTGTGGCTGGGCCAGCGGGGCATCCTCCTGCCGGCGCCCGGCGCGGCGGCGGACAGCATCATCCGGCCGTACGTGTCCGTTGTGTACCTGGTGCGCGCGGTGGGGTTGGCCACGGTGGGGGCGTCGCTCGCCGCCCTGTGGCCCGCGTACCGCGCGGCGCGGCTCCGTCCGGTGGAGGCCTTGGCGCACTCATGAGCTCCCTCACTTCGCTGGCCGCGCGCAACGTGGCGCGCAACCGTCGCCGCAGCCTCGTCTCCCTGGCCGCCATCCTCCTGGGCGTCACCGCCGTGCTGGTGGTGCGCGGCTTCATCGATGGCTTCACCCGCCTGATGGTGGACGACCTCGTCCAGGGGAAGACGGGCGCCCTGCAAATCCACCCCGCCGGCTACCTGGAGAGCATCGACGCGCTTCCGCTGGAGCCGAGCCTTCCCTATGACGATGCGCTGCTCTCCCGCGTGCGCGCGGTGCCGGGCGTCACCGGCGTCACCGGGCGGATCGCCTTCTCCGGGCTGGTGAGCAACGGCCTGTCCCAGACGATGTTCGTGGGCCGAGGCCTGGACCTGGCCACCGAGAGGCAGGCCGTGCCTCGCGCCGGCTTCGACGTGCTGCCCGGAGGTCGGGCGCTCGCGGAGGGGGACCACGCGCATGCCATCCTCGGCAACGAGCTGGCGAGATCCTTCGACGCGGGGCCTTCCTCGCGGGTGACGCTCTCTTCCTCCAGCCCCAAGGGGCGGGCCAACTCGCTGGACGTGGCGGTGGAGGGGTTGAGCGTGTCCAGCCTCCCCTTCGAGAACAAGCGGGTGGTGACCGTGCCGCTGAAGCTGGCGCAGGAGTTGCTGGGGATGGAGGGCCGCGTCACCGAGCTGGCCGTGGCGGTGGAGGACTTGAAGGAGCTGGAGCGGATTGCCTCCGAGCTGAGCACGGCGCTCGGCCCCCGGTACGAGGTGCATACCTGGCAGGAGTTGCAGCCGCTAGTGCGCGACGTCATCACCCGGCAGCGCTTCGTGATGGCGCTCATCTCCGCCATCCTCTTCGTCATCATCCTCACCGGCATCGTCAACACCATGCTGATGAGCGTCTTCGAGCGGGTGCGAGAGATTGGCACCATGCTGGCCGTGGGGATGCGCCGGAGGCAGGTGCTCAGGATGTTCCTGCTGGAGGCGGGGGTGCTGGGGCTGCTGGGCGGGGTGGGGGGCGCGTTGCTGGGCAGTGGCCTCGTCCGTGCGATGGGGGCGCGAGGCATCGAGATGGCGGTGATGACCAGCGGCGGCTCGAACTCCGTGCTGCGCCCGGAGCTGGATTCCTCCTTCGTGATGATGACGGTGGTGGTGGCGGTGGTGGGCGCGTTGCTCGCCGCGGCCTGGCCGGCGTGGAAGGCCAGCCGCCTGCACCCGGTGGAAGCGCTGCGGTCGGTGTGAAATCCGTTTCCCTTTTCCTGAAAGGAGTTGTCGAGATGAGAGCCTTCACCCTCGCATTGATGACGCTGCTGGTGGCGGGCCCCGCGCTGGCGGGCGAGCCCACGGCGGAGGAGCTGCTGGCGAAGTACGACTCGGTGATGGGGCCGAGCACCTTCGAGTCCGAGGTGGAGATGACGGCCTTCCGGGAGGACGGGAGCAGCCGCACGTATGTGATGAAGATGCTGCGCGGCGAGAACGACAAGTTCCGCATCTGGTTCAAGGGGCCGGCGAGCGTGAAGGGGCAGGAGATGCTGCGCGTGGGGGACAACATGTGGGTGTACCTGCCCAACCTCAAGCGGGCCACGCGGGTGGCGAACCGGGACAGCTTCCAGGGGGGCGACTTCAACAACGCGGACGTGATGCGGGTGAACTACACGCAGGACTACGCGGCGAAGGTGGTGGCCTCGGACGTGCCGGACACGTGGGCGCTGGAGCTGAAGGCGAAGAGCGCGGAGACGGCGTACGACGCCATCAAGCTGTGGCTGCGCAAGAAGGACGGGCAGCCGGTGAGGGGGGAGTACTACGGGACGAGTGGGCAGATGCTGCGCAGCGCGGACTTCAAGGACTACGAGGAGCTGGACAAGGGCTATACGCGGCCGACGAAGGTGGTGATGCGCAACGAGCTGGTGAAGGCGAGGCGCTCGGAGCTGGTCATCAAGAAGATGAAGCTGGGAGTGGAGGCCCCCGCCCAGCGCTTCACCCAGTCGAACCTGGGCCGCTAACCCCCCCTCCCTCCAGGCGTTCCCTCCATGCGCACCCTCATACCACTCCTCCTCCTGACGACCGCGCCGGCGCTCGGCGCCGAAGTGACGGGCTATGTGGAGAGCCGGACGCAGTACCAGCGCGCGCGCCTCGACGGACTTCTCCCGACGGACGCGCTCCCGGAGCTGCAGCAGCTTCTGGAGCTGAACGTGCAGCCGCGGCACGAGTACCGGCCGGGGGGCTTCGTCTTGGCGGACCTCTCGCTGTTCCTGAGCGCGGCGGGGCGCTACCGGGGGCTGGACGCGGGCGGGAGCGAGGTGTCGGTGCCCGAGAGCGATGCGAGCGCGGCGAGGCCGCTGGTGTCGCTCAACGAGCTGTACGTGAGCCATGAGGTGGTGCCGCAGTTGCACCTGCTGGCGGGGAAGAAGCGGCTCATCTGGGGCTCGGGGATGGCGCACAACCCGACGGACCTCATCAACCCGCCGAAGGACCCCACGGACCCGACCTTCCAGCGGGCGGGGGCATACATGGTGAAGGTGGAGGTGCCGCTGGAGAAGTACACCTTCACGCTGCTGGCGAGCCCCGCGGTGCTGAAGCAGGAGAGCGGGCTGCCGCAGGCGTTGGGGGTGTACCCGGGGTGGGATCGGAAGGACGAGTCTCTGCACTATCTGGTGGCGGCGCGGGCCTACGCGCTGGTGGCGGACGCGGATGTCAACCTGATGCTCTTCCACTCCAACCTGTATGGGGATGCCTTCGAGAACAAGACGCGGCTGGGCTTCTCCTTCTCGCGCTACTTCTTCAATGACTACGAGCTGCACGTGGAGGGGCTGGTGGGGACGGGCTCGGCGCGGCGCTACCCGGTGGGCGCGTGTCTGGAGGACAGGCTGGCGGCGGCGGGGTGCGTATTGCGGGGCGAGCCCTTCTTCACCGAGAAACGCCTGGAGGAGAAGACGCTGCGCCCTCGGGTGCTGGCGGGCACGCGCTACATGTTCCCCGACGAGTCGCTGCTCTCGGTGGAGTACCTGTACCAGGCGGACGGGCTGAAGCCAGACGAGTTCCAGCACTACGTCAACGCCATGGGCTTGCTGCGGCTGGCGCGGGAGTTCGGGTTGGATCCCTCTCAGGTGGATCCTCGGGGCGGGGTGGACACGGGGCTGCCGCAGAAGTTCAGCTTCGAGCCGCTCGGTCGGCACTATGCCTTCATCAGCTTCCAGAAGCCGAGGATTCACGACGACTTCACCTTCATGGCAGTGGTGGTGGCCAACCTGCAGGATCTGTCGGGCCTCTTCACTCCGAGCCTCTCCTGGGCGGCCACCGAGTGGATGACGCTCACGCTCTCCGGCTTCGTCCCCTGGCCGGGTCCGGCCTCGCTGTCGGCCACGGTGCCCGAGTCCGACGAGAAGGTGAGCGAGTTCAGTCTGCTGCCCCTCGAATACCGCGGCCTGCTCCAGGTCCGCCTCTTCTACTGAAGGACGTGCCCATGCCCTCGCAGAACCTCCTCGAGCTGAAGGCCATCACCAAGGACTACCTGTTGGGAAAGACGAAGGTGAGCGCGCTGCGCGGTGTGGACCTGGAGGTCTCCTCCGGCGAGTTCACCGTGGTGACAGGCCCCTCCGGCAGCGGGAAGACGACGCTGCTCAACATCATCGGGTGCCTGGACCGGGCGACGAGCGGCTCTTACAGGCTGGACGGTGAGGAGGTGGGGGACCGGGATTTCGACGCGCTGGCCGAGGTGCGCAACCGGAAGATTGGCTTCATCTTCCAGAGCTTCAACCTCATCCCCGTGCTGGATGTGGCGGAGAACATCGAGTTCCCCTGCGCGGTGCGCAAGGACGGAGAGAGCAAGGCCGAGCTGCGCAAGAGGGTGGAGGCGCTGGCGGAGGCGGTGGGCCTGCGCCCCTACCTGCACCACAAGCCGGATGAGCTCTCGGGCGGCCAGAGGCAGCGGGTGGCCATCGCGCGTGCGCTCATCACCGAGCCTCGGCTGGTGCTCGCCGATGAGCCCACGGCCAACCTCGACTCGGAGACGAGCGAGCAGATCATCGACCTGATGCTGGCGCTCAACCGGGAGAAGGGCGTGACGTTCCTCTTCTCCACGCATGACGCTCGGGTGGTGAAGCACGCGCGCCGGGCCCTGCACATCCAGGATGGGAAGATGTTGATGGGCGAGTTCGCCGGCGCGAGCGAGAAGGCGGCCGCTACGGCTTCCTGAGAGAGGTGGGCCTCGGGATGCGAAGTGGGACCTGGGGCGTCATCGTCTCTGGGGTGGTCTTCCCGTAGTCTCGAGCCTGTCTCGAGCGGGAGGGCGTCTCATGGCTCTTCGTTGTCTGGTAGTCGCGGTCTTGTTCATGGCGCTGCCTACCGCGTGCCGCACGACGCGCGTGGTACGCCTCGACACGGGGCAGGGCCAGCCCATCATCCAAGTCCCTCGCACGGACGCTGCCAGGCCGGTGGACCTGAAGGAGGAGGAGTTCACGCAGGCCATCATGCATGCGGCCAGGCGTATCCGTCCGACCAACGACGTGCCGAGGAGCTTGGAGGGGATGAGGGGGCCGGCGTACCCGTGCGGACATGACGAAGCAACGGGAGAAGCCGGAGTGGGTGCGCGTGGCCGAGGAGTACGAGGGGAGCGGGCTGACGCAGAGGGAGTTCGCCGAGCAACGGGGCATGAAGCTGAGCACCCTGCAGTCGTGGGTGTACCGGCGTAGGCGGCAGGAGAGTGCGGCGCCGCAGAGGCCCGTGCGCCTGCTGCCGGTGCAGGTGGCGACGGCCCCGGTGGAGAGCGAGAGGAGTAGCCTGGAGGTGTTCACCGCCAGCGGGGTGCGCGTGCGCCTGGTGGCGGGCACGGACGTGGAGTACGTGGCGCGCCTGGTGGCCGCGCTGGAGAGGCAGGCGTGCTGACGCTCCCCTCCTCGGTACGCATTCTGCTGGCCTGCCAACCGGTGGACATGCGCAAGAGCATCGACGGACTCATGGCCCTGGTACGCCAGGGCTGGGGTGAGGACGTGTACTCGGGCCACCTCTTCGTCTTCGTCAGCCGGCGAGGGGACAGGGTGAAGATTCTCACCTTCAGCCGCGGAGGATTCGTCCTCTACTACAAGCGCCTGGAGTTGGGCCGTTTCCGCCTGCCGCGGGTGGAGGCCGAGGCCCAGACGGTGCAGTTGGACTCCACGCAATTGGCCATGTTGCTGGACGGCATTGACGTGGCCCGCGTGGAGCGCCCGCGCGCCTGGACTCCTGGCCGCCAGCCTCCTCGGGAGGTAACCCCGGAGAAGTTACCTTCGGCGTGAGGTGTTGGCAGGGACATGGCACGCCACCTGCCCCTCGAGCATTTCTGTCCCTGGCGCGAGGAGGCCGAGGAGTTGCGTGAGCGACTCACGACGCTCGAGGTGCAGATGAAGGCCTTGCAGAAGCAGGTTTTTGGCAGGAAGTCCGAGCGCCTGCCGCAGGTGAGGCAACTGCTGCGGCGCGAGCAGGCTGGCAAGGACACCGAGGCCCGCCAACAGCAGGCCCTGGACAAGCGCCGAGAGCGAGCGGCCCTCAAGGCCGAGGCGCCCGTGCGCGAGGTGCGCCACCCCGTCCCCGAGAAAGAGCGCGTCTGTCCCGGGTGTGGCGGGCGCGAGTTGGAGGAACTGGGCAAGGGCCGCACCACGGTGGTGTACGAGTATGTCCCGGCCCGCTTCGAGAAGCAGGTGCACGTGCAGGAGACGCTGGTGTGCGCGTGTGGCAAGGGCGTAATAACCGCGCCGCCACCCGCCAAGGTGGTGGAAAGGGGCGAGTACGGGCCCGGTTTCATTGCCCACGTGGTGTCCTCCAAGTGTGCGGATGCCATGCCCTTGCACCGCCTGGCGCGCCGGCTGGAGCGCGGCGGCGTGCCCATGAGTCGCAGCACGCTCACGGACTTGTTCCACCTCGCCGCCGAGGTGCTGTCGCCAGTCTGCGTGCGGCTGCTACAACACATTGCTCGCGCCGAGGTGGTGTGGGCCGACGAGACGCCCCTTCGCGTGTTGGACGTGAAGAAGACACGCCTGGGCTACCTGTGGACATTCCTCACCCGGAATGAAAAGGGCGAATGGCTCATCGGCTACCGCTTCAGCATGAGCCGCGCGGGCAAGACGCCCAAGGACGTACTGGGCAGTTCCAAGGGGAAGCTCGTCGTGGATGCGTACACCGGCTACAACAAGGTGACGACGCCCGAGGGCCGCGTCCGCGTCGGCTGCTGGGCTCACGTGCGCAGGAAGTTTTTCGACGCGCTCTCCACCGCGCCCGAGGCTCAACAGGTGCTCGACTCCATCCTGGACTTGTACCGCGTGGAGCACGAGGCGCTCGAGGCCGGCGTAGTGCGCACGCTCGCGCACCGCGCCTTGCGCCAGGAGAAGAGCCGCCCTGTGCTGGAGACGCTGCACGCGTACCTTACCAGTCAGCAGGAGCTGCACCCTCCCAAGAGCCCCATGGGGAAGGCCATTTCCTACGCCCTCAACCAGTGGACGCCCCTCGGCCTCTTCGTCGACGATGAGCGGCTGCCGCTGGACAACAACCGCAGCGAGGGCGCGCTGCGCAGGGCGGCTCAGGGCCGTAAGAACTTCCTCTTCGTCGGGCACGAGGAGGCGGGTGAGAACCTCGCGGGCCTCTACGCGCTGGTGGCCACCTGCGAGGCGAACGGAATCAATCCCGAGGAGTACCTGGCGGACGTGCTGTTGCGCGTGCAGACGCACCGCAACAAGCACCTCGACGAGCTACTGCCGCACGAGTGGAAGCGGCTGCGCGCCACGGACTCCTCCTGAGCGAGCCCCTGCTCGCTGCGCCTCCCCGTCCTCGGCCAGCTCGCGACCGCCGAGCACAGTTTCCCTCCGCCTTCAAGCGCTTGGCCCCCGTCATTCTCCGGACGGGTACG
>QKJM01000842.1 GCA_003249315.1 Archangium sp. | reverse complement strand
AGAGGGAGGGGCTCTCGTGAAACTCCCGGCCTGCCCTCTCCTTGGAAGTTCTGTCCTCTCTTTGCTTCACGAGCTTTGGTCGGGAATGCTCGTTTTCCAAGAAAATGGATAATCAGGCCCCTGATGTTTGGGCAGCCAAGAGACGGCGGATGGAGAGGTGGTGTGTTGAATCCGTGCTCCGGGGAGGATCACTGACTTGAGGGCGACCGCTCTGTCGAGCGGTGGGAGCGGCGCCGGCTCCTGGAGCGGGCTTCTTGATGTCCATATCGGAAGATGAGTCGGACGGGAGTATTCGAGGGCGCTGGCGGTGTTGAGAGGGGAAGCGCCTTTTCCTCTCCTTTTCGCGCGAGCCCAGGCGCGAAGGCGTCCGGCTTTCCGTCAGGCACTCCGGCGAACTCCGCCACGGGGGCTCGCGTCCTGATCTTCATGCACGCTCCCAGCTCTCCTCTCCAGATCGCCTCTCCAGACACCCTTTCTACTTCCGAGGGACCCCTGGGGCTCGCGGCTCCTCGCCCGCTGCTCCAGGCCTCGGTCCTCTTCTCGCAGCCCCTGCCCACCACTCCGGAGGCCCTCGCCGGGTGGTTCGAGGGGCTGGGCCTGCCGGAGCTGGGCTTCTCGGTGGGCGTCGGACAGGAAGTCCAGCTCACGAACGGCCGGAACACGTTGCGCGCGTTCCCGGGGCTCGGCCCCATGGCCCGGGGGGCAATGGATCTGCGGAAGCTCCAGGAGTTGCCTCGCGAGGCGGGCTACCTGTCGATCGCTTCCGATCTCGCTCCGGGAGTGAGCGAGGAGCAGCTGACCCGAGGCGATGCCTATCCGGACCCATGGGCGGAGGACGGTTCGATGCGCGTCCTTTCGATGTTGGTGGCTCGCCTGGCACGCGAGGGGATCGCGGTGGTGTTGCACCAGGCGGGCTCGCTCGTGAAGGACAGCATGACGTTCGCGCGGCTGCTCCAGAGCCTGCCCCATCCAGACTACCGTCCGTTCGCCGCGTGGGTCGACTTCACCCGCCGCCCGGGCAGCCACCAGTTCCAACTGAGAGGACTGAGGAGCTTCGGGCTGCCAGACCTCCAGCTCTCACCAGAGGAACTGGACACCTGGGAGACATCGCGGGCGCGGGAAGCCCTGTACTTCGCCGCCTACCGCATGGTGCGCGACAACCGGCTGCTCTCCGAGGGGGAGCTCCTGCAGGTGCCGCTGGATGTGCAGCCCGGCTCCTGGCCCGAGCCGTTTGGGGGAGACACCCTGAGCTACCGTGTGCGTGCCGGTGAGCCCTCCTGCCTGGTGCTCGAGCGCATCTCGGACGCCTCGGAGCCCTTTTCCCGCTGGGCGCGGGCGTCGGCGCCGGACAAGCCGTCTCCGTCGAGCGTGGGAATCAACACATACCAGGCCCTCTTCCGCCATGCCCTGGAGGGCGCGCTGCCGGGCGACCATGTCGCGGAGATGGCCCCGCCAGCCTCGCAGGGGCTGCCCGCTCACGTGGTGCTCGTGCGGACGAGGCCGGGCCAGGGCGGCTACACGCTCGTCACCAATGGCTTCGGCCGGGAGCCGCGGCCAGGCGGCGGCTCGGGCTCCAGGCACGTGGAGCTGGCGGCGTTGATGGATGCGCACAGCCCGCAGCGGGCCCTCGCCCTGTCGGCGCTCGGGTCGTTGATGCAGGCGAACGCGGGCGGCCAGTCCGCCGCCTGGGCGCAAGGCGACATCGCGGTCCTCTCCGAGCCGCTGCTGGGGCTGCGCCACTTCGTCCTCGCGCCGGGGCCCTCCGTGCCGCTGCCTCCCGGTTCTCCGGTGAACCTGCTCTGGGTCATCCCCCTGCTCGCGGACGAGTTCGAGAAGGTCCGCCGGGCTGGCCCCCTGCCTTGGGCTCGCCAGTTGCTGAAGGACCCGTCCCGCCGTACGGAGTTGCAACGGCGCTGGAGCCTGGGTGTACATTGACGCTCGTGCTCCCGGCCGGTGTTCGGGTGACTTTCCCTTGCTCGCCTCCGCTTCCCACGAGGGAGCCGAGGTGAGGCTTGCGCCTTCCCGCGGTGATTCCCATGGTTGGGCTGGCTGCGAATCCCATGAAGACCTTCAGGTGTGGATTCGGGCCAAGGCCATTCAAAGGGGATGCTCACAATGCCAAACATCACCGTCTACTACAAGAAGGGCTTCGATGGTAAGCATGTCGATCTGCCCGTGGGGAACTACACCCAGGCCCAGTTGCAGAGTCTGGGCATCGAGAACAACACCATCAGCTCGGTGAAGGTGCCTGCCGGCCTGAGGGCGATCCTCTTCAAGAACGACAACTTCACGGGTGACGACATGTCACTGGTGGCCGACGCCGAGGAGCTGGGCGCGATGCACAACAACGCCTCCAGCATCAAGGTCACCACCTGGACCTCGACACGAGCGACCTTCTTCTACAAGGAGAACTTCCAGGGCAAGCAGGTGTCGCTGCCTCCCGGCCAGTACACCCAGGCGGAGCTGGAGCGGTACGGCATCGACAACAACACCATCAGCTCGGTGAAGGTGCCTGGTGGCCTGCATGTGGTCCTCTACAAGCACGACAACTTCTCGGGCGATCAGCTCCCCCTGAACGCCGACGCCTCGGAGCTGGGCGCGATGCACAACAACGCCTCCAGCATCAAGGTTTCCTGACGCCAACGCATCGAAGACCCTGGCGGAGGCCCTGCGGCGGGGGCCTCCGCCTTGTCGTATCCAGTGTCCTGAACGAGGTCGCTGCAACTCCTTTGCGGGGGGCTGAGCGAGCCTCTCCTTGCCGTAAGGGTGAAGTAGCGCGAGTTCTGTCCTGACGTCGAGTTCAGGGGTGGGGAGGATTCCCCGCCACCTATTCTTTTCTGCACAGCAAAATCCTTGCCAGCACGCCCGGGTTCCCTTCGCCGCTTCCGGGACGGTGCAGCAGGCCTGCGAAAGTCCAGCCTCCTTGCGTGGGTCATGCGCATCCTACCGAGGGGGTTCCCACGGGTTGCGTCGATGAAGCTCCTGGCTGCATACTCCTCGGCTCCCCGGTGCATTCGAAAGTCAGAAGGGAGCCTTCATGACTCGCAGCCCGCTGTCGGATCGCGTCGAAGTGTACGGCAGGAGCGTTCAGGCCCTGCTCCATGCGATGGAGTTTCTCAAGCTCAAGGCGAGGCAGGTGTTGTCCTCTCACGGTATCGAGTCGCTCGAGCCGGAGGAGTGGTACCCCATGCAGAGCGTCCTCGACAGCTTCAATGACATCCTTGAGCAGGTCGGGCCGCACACCACGCGCTCCATCGGACACAGTGTGCCACGGAGCGCCGTCTTCCCTCCTTCGATCAGCTCGTTCGAGTCGGCGCTGGAGTCGCTCGACCAGGCCTATCGGATGAACCATCGGGGCAGCGGCGACATCGGGAGCTACCGCTATCAGCCCGGTGGGGGCAAGAGCGCCAGCATGGTGTGTGACAATCCCTACCCCTGCGAGTTCGACCAGGGCGTCATCGAAGCCCTCTATGACCGCTTCCCGCCCAGGGACTCCATCCGGCTGCGCATCGAGCATGGCTCCGGGGGCTGTAGGGGGAAGGGCTCCCACGCTTGCACCTATTTCCTCACGTGGTGAGGCGGAAGGCGACCTCCTCCCCTTCTGTAGTCGCTGTTCGGTTCCCCTCGTTTTCCGCTATTTCCATGGACGGTTGTTTCAGGCGGTGATAGAAATGTGCGCGAACACTGGAGAACAGGGGGTTTCATGGTTCGTCGCGTCCGCCACCATCGCTTTTTTGCGCTGTGCGTCATTCCTCTCGCGGGTTTGCTGAGTGCCTGTGGCGGTGAGCAACCGCTGAGTTCCCTGGAGACGCAGGCTCAGGGCGCGGCGCTCAGCGGTGCTGACGCGATGATTGTCTACTCTCCCCGGGGCAAGCCGGTGGATGAGTCGGGCTTTGTCTGGCTCGGGCCCGTGGAGGGGCTGGGCGGACGGGTGCTGGAGGGCGAGCCTCGTATCTACGCCCGCATCGACTACAGCCGGAATGGCATGACGTCCGGGCTCTTCAAGTCGACGACGGGAAAGGTTGAGGTGACCTTCCCCTTCTCAGAGCACGCCACCATCCTGGAGGGCGAGGTCACCGTCACGGACGAGACGGGCCAGAGCCACTCGTACAAGACGGGTGACAGCTACTTCATCCGCCAGGGCCAGGTGGTCCTCTGGGATGTGAAGGGCAAGCAGGTCATCAAGTCCTTCTTCAACATCGTCGAGTCCCCGTAGTTCCGGGAGGGCGCGGAGGCCTCCTGCGCGGAGGGCTCTCCGGTTTCAGGCCGCGGACGCTCGGGCCGGCGCGTGGACGAGGGCCAGGGGCGGCTGCTGCTCTCCGAGCATCCCCTGGAACATGGCGTCGAAGGCGGCGAAGAGGCGGTCCACCAGCGCGACGGCCTCTTCCTGCAGCGGGGGCGTGAGTTCGATGGCGCGCAGGTACGCCTCCATCTGTTCCTCGAAGACCTCATGCTGCTCCTCGGCCCGCATGTGGTGGTCCGAGAAGTACTTCAGCCCTCGGTCCGAGGTCTGGACGAGGCGGGAGGCGTGCGTGAAGAAGACGTGGCTGGTGGCCTCAAGCGTCAGCACCAGCACCATGCGCAGCCGGTCGTCCATGGGGCGGAGCACCTCGGAGATGAGGGCATAGCTGGCGTCCCGGGTGCATTCGTGGGTGCGGCTCCACTGCTCGTGGAGGGTCAGCGGGGTGCCCCGGAGCCGGGCGATGTCCTCGAAGAACCAGTTGTCGTGGTCTCGCTCCTCGGAGCGGTGACGGAGCATGAGGACGGCGAACTCCGGATCCTCCACGCGCTGCGCGTTGAGGCGCAGCACGTCCTGGAAGCACATCACCCAGAAGGCCAGGCGGGGGGCGAACGCCAGCACCTGCTCCAGGGGCCGCTCCTGGCGGAAGCCGTCGAAGAAGGGGTGGTCGGCGAAACGAGACTGGCGATCGCTGATGTATTGCAGCACTGCCTTCATGGTTTCACTCCCGCGCGGTTGAGGTGGGTCTCCAGGGGAAGTGCCCTGGAGGCTCTTGCTGCGACAGGTGTTGGTTGGCTCGTCTGCCTACCAGGTGACGTGGTAGGAACAACTGAGCCCTCCGCTCTTGCGGCAGGGCTTGGAGGCATCATGGGTGAGCCTGGCGGCGGGTTGGAACCGCTGCGCCATCGCGATGATGATGCCCTGGTCGAAATCACATGGATATGGCGTGGAACACTCGAGGATGACCAGATTCTTCCCGGGGGTGTGCGAATAGGCGTAATGGCCGATTCCCTCACGCATCTCGCCGGTGCTGGGGCTGAACATGGCCTCGCCGCGCACGGCGTGATTCATGTGGTACGCGATGTCGATGCACTTCAAGGCGCTGTGGATGTCGGTCACCGTCGGAGGGAAGACCGCGTTCTTCGGAGTGGTCATCCCTGACTGGTAGAGAAGGTAGTCTCCGAACTCGCTGCCAATACGCTTCAGGGCGTTCAGCCAGCGCTCGAGCGGGTACCAACCCTCCGCATCGAATTTTACCGCCTCGGTGCCATTGCTGGTCCCCAGGCCCTCATCGAGGAGGACCTTGTTGGCGATGATGGGGAAGGACCCGAACCCATCGATGACGATCTGCAGATTCGCGCCCAAAACCTGGAAGTGTCCGGCGTCGATGTGGCCTTGCATGTTCGTCACCCCCTGGCTGAGCTCTACTCAGCCGCATGTTATCCGACGGACTTTCAGGAAGCACGCCGTGTGCCTGACACCGCATACGGCGGGTGTTCACAAGTGGCCGCGAAATTTCTGGAGAGGGACGTCCCGCTTCGAGTAAAACCAGCGCATCCTGGCTAACGCCTTGCGGTCATTCATGACCTCTGAGTCATTTGAGACCGTGTGTGTCGGTTATGGCGCGAGAGGCTGTATTTCTGCAGCCGCTTCGGAAGTCAGGCACGCCGTGCTGGCATGAGTTCGGGCACATCGAAACCCTTGTTCATTGCCCTTGTAGCATTGTGTCACGGGTGGTGTCGGGGTGTTGCTCGCGACTCCCAGGCCGGGTGGAGTGGACCCACCTGCTCGGCGGATGGGAGCGGGGCAGGGCCGCCCACGCCCACCGGTGGGACGGTGGGGTGGGCGGAGAGAGGTCGCGGCTCAGAACAGCATCGGGATGTTGTGGACCATGCCGAACATCCAGGACGGATATTGGCTGTTGAGCTGTACGACTCTGATGAAGTAGTTCCCGTCCGCCAGGAAGCTCAGCGGCAGCTCCACGCGCCGGGAGTTGATGCCGGCGAGGTAGGTCCTCGTGGTGACGAGTTGCTCCTCGCTGTCGTAGAATTCGATTCTCACTCCGCTGTAGTAGCCATCGTAGGTGCTGGTGCCCAGGTTGAAGGTGATGAAGCTGCTCAATGGATTGACGTCGAACAGCGCGGAGTCGTAGAGGTAGGAGGAGGACAGCGGGTCGAGGTCGAAGTCGCGATCCGTGCCGTCGAGGGTGTGGTCGGCGATGGCGTTCCGCATCGCGGTGACGAAGTCGTTGAACGCCTGGGTGGTCGGATTGTTGCGGTTGCCTCCGACGAAGAACGACTCCCGCAGGCTCTTCGTCATCTCGAGCTGGACGCCGGCGAGGATGCGGCTCTTGTTGCAGATGTTGTTGTCGGAGGTGCCCTCGTAGCCCGAGCCAGAGGCGGCCACCCGTGCGTCGAAGCCGGCGGCGCTCAGCCGGGTGATGATGAGGTCCCTCAGCGTGGTGTCCTGTCCTCCCATCCAGACGATGGGGTCCGCGTTGGCGTTGTTCGCCGCGCCGTGCAGGGAGATGAGGCCGGTGGCCTGGGCGGCCATCTTGATGGCGGTCGGCTCATCGAAGTTCGTCGCGGTGATGTGGAGGACGCTGTTCCCCGAGCTCTTGAGCCCCTCGAACATGTAGAAGTCGTGGTTGGAGCCTGCGATGGCCTGGGCGAGCTCCGAGGTCCCCGCCTCGATTGCCCCGCCGTGGATGGCCATGAGCAGGTACTCCGCGTTGGAGACGGACTGGGTCCGGATTCGGTAGTCCACCCCGGCCGTCTCGTTGGCGGCGCGCTGGCCCCAGGCCGCGTAGGTGTCGGCGGCCAGGGCCTGCAGCGGTAAGGCGACGCTTGCGACCAGGAAAAGCGCGGTTGCGACGGAAGTTCTGTTCATTTTTTGCATGGATGCTTCCTTTCGCGCTCCGAGATGTGGGAGCGCCGGTGCGAGACGCATGAGTTCCGGAGCGATTGCACGTGGGAATTTCTGCTCGGAGGAGGGGTTGCTCCTTTGTTCTCAGCGCCACCTCACAGGGTAGGGTGGTAGGGTGGTTGATACGCAAGCTGAATTTCCCGTGTCTCGACGTCTGGTGGGGGGTGTAATGAGGTGTTCGTGCAAGCGAATGGTGGGGCTGCTGGCGGGGTGTGGGCTGGTGGCCGTCGTCCTGGGGGGCGCCATGGGATACACATCTGATCGTCCAGCGGCGCTCTCCGGAGTGGATGAGGCGGAAGATGCACTGGTAGCTATTGCTGCCAGGCGAGGTATGGACCCTCGGTTGCTTCTTCGCGGGTTGATAGAGAAGCGCCTCGGGGAGCGCCATCTGTTGAAGGGCGGGGTCAATCTGGTGGGAAAGGACGTGTTCGTGGCTCCGGACGACGAGCGGAACATGCTCATCTTGTCAGGCCGGCGTGAACGTTGGTCGGGCGCTCCTCGGTCCCAGGCTGAGCTCGTCGTGGTCTCGGGTCAGACAGTGCTGGGGAGCTTGCCGATGCCGGAGGGGGCCAGTCTGAGAAACCTGTCCATCATCGACTTCCAGCCCGACAAGGTCTACTTCCTCGATGGGAAGGTGTTCGGGCTGGGCCACTTTGACCGGAAGGAACCCAAGTGACGAGTCGGGAATGCTCATCGACGTACGGGCTGGCGATCGGCGAAATACGCGATGGGAGGTCAGGGGGAGGGATTGTCCTGGCCTGAGTACCTGCGTCTCCAAGAGAGCCTTGGGGGGACATGATGTCCTCCTGGGACGGAGGACGGGGAGGCATGGGGCTTCCTGACAGCGGCCTACCAGCGCCGCCCGTAGCGCCGGGCCCACAGGGAGTGGGGGACGAGCAGGAAGAAGACGGTGAGGCCGAGGAACGCGCCGAAGCCCCGGGCGGACCTGCCTCCGAAGCGCACCAGCAGCACGGGCAGACCCACGACGCACGCCAGCACCCCCCGGCGCACGTACGGATGGGGAATGAGCCGCAACAGGCCCCACCCGAGGGACGGAGTGGCGAGCTGCTGCCACCGGCCAGCGGGTCGATCCTTTCTGAGCTGGGAGAGCAGCTCGTCCGCGTACCGCTCGGCCTCCCTGCGCCGCTCGGCCTCGTTCTCCTGCTGCTGGCGGGCGAAGGCCTCCTGGTCGGCGTGGGACTGGGCCTCGGCCTGCTCGCGGGCCTCCCAGTAGTGCGCGGTGTGCGCGCGCTGCTCGGGGGTGGTGAGGTCCGCGCCGCAGGTGATGCACTCCTGGGTGAAGCGTCCGTTG
>QKJM01000879.1 GCA_003249315.1 Archangium sp. | reverse complement strand
AGGCCAACTTCGGCGATGCGTCCTCCGCCACCGTCGACGCGTGGCTCAAGACCAACGCTACGAACAACGTGATCACCGGCAACCCGGCCGGCACGCCCAACAAGCTGCTCTACAAGTCCTTCCTGTAGCATGACGCAGCGCGTGGGCACCGGAGCGAGGTGCCCACGCCTCCCCCTTTTCCCCTGGTCGAAGCGCTCGCGATGTCACGGCATCAAAAAAATACACACACAAAAGAAAGCCGTTGACTTTTCGACGCTCTCCACCAACAAAAAATCAAAAAATAGCTTCGCTTCACACTTCACCCTGGGTATGAGTGGGTTCCCCACTTCTCGTGGGTGTCGCCCAACACTGGGAGGGAACCATTCTCATGAACCGCATGCTTCTCAAGGTCGCTGCCCTGGCGGCCCTCGCCGTCCCTTCGCTGGCCGCTGCTGCTGACTACTCGGACCCGAGCGTGTACCAGGTCGAGTCGAAGTATCCCTACGTTGTCTATCCCTCCAGCTACGAGATGGATGACAGCTACCCCTGGGAGACGTCCGCCTACCCGTTCGACCCGAACATCTACTACTTCCCCTATGAGCAGCAGATGATCGTCGATTCGGAGACGACGATCAGCGGCGGCGCGCAGGTCACCGACACCGACGGTCTCCAGCTCATCGACATCAGCCAGGGCAACATCCCCGAGGCGACCCAGACCAACGTAGCGCCGATGGTGGAGATCGTCCCTGACAGCGGCGTGGTGCCGCTGGACGCCACCTTCATCAAGACGTACCACCGCTCCGAGGGCTTCGGTAACAGCCTCTTCGGTGCCTCCTACGTCATCGACGCCAACATCACCGCCACCCCGGCCACCGCCACCCAGGCCAAGCGCGTGGATGCCGTCGGCGATGGCAAGGTGGTCGCCAAGGCCTTCAGCTACACGAAGGAGATCGTCCGCGGTCGCGCGGAGATCCACGGCCAGCAGGGCGGCGCCAACACCGGCAGCGCCGCGCTATACGCCATGGGCCAGCAGATCTGGTCCGCGAACCTGTCCTACACCTTCTCGCCCACCCCCATCAACTGGAGCCGGACCTTCTTCTCCGTCTCCAAGACCTTCATGGTCGGCCCCGTGCCCATCACCGTGAAGGCCTCCCTCTCCGGCGGCGTCAAGCTGACCATCCTCGGTGAGCTCAGCCCCACCGTGGCCCGGCTGACCGCCAACCCGGGCGGCTGGTCCAACGTCACCGCCTCCGCCTCGGTGAACATCATCGTCGCCAGCTTCGGCGTCGAGGGCAGCCTCACCCTCATCAACGTCACGCTGCCCACCTACGGCGAGCTCTTCTGGCCCATCTGCTCCCTGGACTGGACGCTCAAGTCCACTCTCAACCTGAACACCATCTCCGGCACCCTGAAGCTGTACGCGAAGATCAAGTTCCTCTTCTTCAAGAAGAAGTGGACGGTCACCATCGCCAAGTGGTCCGGAATCACCCGCAACTGGACCCTCCTCAACGTCGAGGGCCTCCAGGAGCTCGGCATCTGCCTCTACTGAGCCTCCGGTGACGGCCACGCTGTAACCCATTCACAGCAGACGTCGTCGCCATGAACGGCCCCGCTCACGCGGGGCCGTTTTTTTTGTCTCTGCTCCCAGGTGAACGAAAAAATTCAATACAAACAGATCATTCCACTCGGAGTGAAAAAATTCGGAATTTTCTGTCTATTAGAGCATGACAACTCGCAGTGAAGTGTGTATAACCCAATGTCTCAGCAACACGTGTAATCCGCTTGATTGAGGTCATACCGGGAATCAGGAGAGGCCGGCTCGGATGGGCGCGGAGCCGGCTCCCCTCGAAGGGACTCAAGCGCCGCATGAAGCGGCATTGGGAAGCAGTGGCTCGTCCGAAAGCTCGAGGCGAGCCACCGATCAAAGGAGCCAGCATGACTAGAACTCTCATGGGCACGGTCGTTGTAGCGGGAGCTTTCGCTCTCCTCCCCACGCAGGCGGAGGCGCAGCCGATCCTTCAGCAGCGCTGCGCGGCGGACAGCCTGAATTCGAGCCAGGCGGTGCAGCGTCTGGAGTGGGCCCGCAAGTGCGGCCTCATCAAGAACGTGGGGAGCCCGACCTACGGCATCGACACCGGCATGCCCTCGTACAACGGGGCCGGCAACCTGATCGAGTATCAGGAGGCCGATCCCAACCGCAACCCGTATGGTGAGGGCTCGTTCTCCGGCCCGAGCTGGGCCTTCGAGGTCAACTCCGCGTTCGTCAACAACCTCTACCTGAGCGGCGGCACCAACCAGAGCAGCGACGCCTGGGGCTACAAGAAGTGGACGCGTGACGCGGTCCGCCAGCGCGCCCGCCCGCTCTACCCCACCTTCGGTACCACCGCCAACCTGGCGGACGCCAACAACGTCCAGCTCTGGGCGCACCCGACCCTGTCGGACTGCAATCTCTACGCGGATGCGGGTGGCGGCGCGGCCTCGCTCTCCACCACGTACTACGTGAACGGCTACTGCGAGGCGAGCTGCTACACCCCGGATCAGGAGATCCTCTTCGAGGGTGGCTCCATGCCCATCCTCGACGCCGTCAACGGTCTGCGTGAGGACCTGATGACGCTGACCCCGGACTCCACCCTGGACGCCCTGGCGCTCAAGAAGAACCGCACCTACAGCTACACCGTGGAGACGCGGGACACGACCCACAACATCTACGCCATCCGCACCGCCTCCGGCGGCGAGCTGCGCGTCACCGACGAGCACCCGGTCATCACCGGCTCGGGTCGCATGGTGCAGGCGCAGACCCTCAAGGTCGGTCAGGATCTGGTGCGCGCCGATGGCAGCCCGGACCGCATCGTGGGCATCGAGAAGACCGAGCACTTTGGCAAGGTCTACAACCTGCGCCCGGTGTCCCATGACCTGGTCTCCAACGTGCTGGTCGCCCAGGGCTTCCTGGTCGGCTCGTCGAACTTCCAGAACGATGACGTGGGCTACATCAACCGCATCATCCTGTTCCGGCACATCCCGTCCGCGGTCATTCCGTAAGCCGCGGTCCTGAAGCATCGAGGCACCGGCGGCAGCCTGTCCGCCGCCGGTGCCTGGCAGTCAGATTCATCGTTTCGAGGAGGCCTCGCTCCTCCTGCGCTCTGGAGATGGAATGAAGACCTTCAGGAACACACTCATCTTCGCGGTCGTGCTGGTGGTGGCAGTCATCGCGGTGAAGATCGCCCTGTCCGGTAAGCCCGAGGTGCCACCGGTCCCGGAGCAGGAGTCGATCGCCGAAGCCCCCGCCGAGCCCCCTCCTCCCTTGGAGCCCATTCTCGTCAAGCCCCCGCTCGCCCCTCCCTCGTCGGAGGGAGAGTTCACCATGGCCCAGGCCGTGAACCTGCCCGAGGATGAGGGCGAGCATGGAGAGTTCACCACCTCCACCGATATCCTCAAGCAGAAGGTCTTCAAGGCCGATCCCAAGCTCGCCCAGTTCGACTACTTCCGGGAGCACGTGCTGCTCGACTCCGTCAGCCGCGAGGACTACCGCAAGCTGCTGCGGGACAAGGAGATGCTCGAGCAGACCCGGAACGATCTCCTCCACCCCACGGACGCCAAGGAGTCGATGCTGGGCAACGTCAAGCGGCTGATGAAGATCGACTACCTCCGCGAGGGGCTGAGCTGGAAGGACAACCCGGACCGAGCCTCGATGCTCGATCTGGTGGAGAACATCATCCTCGAGGACTCCTTCACGGCCGACATGGATCCGAGCATCAAGCGCTCGCTGGCCGCGACCAAGCTGGAGCTGTACCAGCTCTTCTCCGATCACGATCCGGCCAGGGCGCTGGCCATGGTCGAGAAGGCCCAGGGAACGCGCCTGGAGAAGATGCTGCAGTACTTCGCCGAGAGCAACCAGCTTCGTCTGGCCCGGGAGCGAGAGATCAGCCTCCAGGCCAGCAACGCCAACCCCACCCCCTGAAAGAGAAGATCCATGTCCTCCACGTTTCGCAATGTCCTGACCGCGGTAGCACTGGGAGCGCTCGGAACCGCCTGTGGCACCGAGCCCGCGGCCGAGGAGCCCGCCTCCTCTTCCACCTCCTCCAGTTCGCTGCAGGCCACGCAGGGCTGGCAGGTCAAGGGGTACATGTGGGGCTCGCAGAACAGCGATGAGTTCCTCGATGTCATCACCGATGCCAGCAACAAGGTCTACGTCGCCGGCTACAGGTACGGTCGCGTGGGCGTGTCGACCATCGATCCGTCCGGAACCCCGCGCGGGGTGATCACCCGCCTTGACTCGGAGCTGCTCAACGCCGAGTCCCCTGTGCAAATCTACAACAGCAAGGCGACCACCATCGAGGCGCTCGGCTTCAACAAGGTCACCGGCGACCTGGTCTTCGCGGGCCGCACCACCGGCGCCTTCACGGCCTTCGGCGGCACCAACGCAGGGCAGTTCGACACCATCGTCGGGCCGGTGGACATGAACACCAAGCAGTTCTACGTCCTGCAGTACGGCAACGCCCGCCCGCAGCACCCGCGCCGGCTGGCCGTCAATGGAAGCCAGGAGATCGTCATCGCCGGGTATGACGACGTGTACATCCCCAGCAACTACGTGGAGGCCTGGGAGGATTCCTTCCTCATGAGGGTGAAGCCCGACCTGGACTCCACCATGGACTGGCAGGCCAACACCGTCGACCAGGACATGGCATTCGGCCTGACCCTGGATGCGCAGGACAACGCCTACGTCTCGGGAAGCAACCTGGGTGGCTTCGAGCGCGGCCTGTTCCTGAAGAAGTTCGGCGCGGACGGCAGCCCCACCTGGAGCAAGCGGCTGAGCCCCATGTCCATGGACGTCGGCTCCTCCGTGGAGATGGCTCCCGACGGGAACGTCCTCTTCGGCGGCGGCACCTACGTCCAGTTGGGTGAGCAGCAGTACGGGGACATGGATGTGGTGGTGAAGAAGCTGGATCCAGCGGGAAACCCGATCTCCAACTGGGGCACCAACTACAGCGGAACGACGCAGTACGGCACGGACAGCACGGACTGGGTGACGGACATGGCGGTGGACGCCAACGGCAACATCTACGTGGTCGGCGAGACGCTGGGCTCGTTCGATTGGAACTTCCCCAATCAGGGCGGCAGCGATGTGTTCGTCATCAAGCTGAACTCCCAGGGGCGGTGCCCGCAGACGTTCCAGATCGGCACCCCCGGCCAGGATCGTCCGGCCGCAGTCACCGTGGACTCTCGCGGGAAGATCCTGGTGGCGGGCTACACCACCAGCAGCCTGCTCCCGACCCACACCAATCAAGGCTCCCGGGATGCCTTCGTGCTGCAGTTGACGCCTCCGGCCAACGATCTCTGCTTCTAGGCAACCAAGACGCCAGACGCCGGGGGGGGGCCAGCGTCTCCTGATCGCCCTCTTTACAACCAGGAGGAGTGCTCGAATCGGAAGCACCCCTCCCCCACGATGTCTGCGTTCCTCCCTCGCGGAGAACGCTTGGTGCAACTCGCGGCAGGCTTCGGCCTCCGTACAACTCAAGTAGCTCAACAAGGGAGAGCAGATGCGTAACGTCAAGAAGATGTTGCTTGCCGCATGTCTGGGTCTGGCCGCGTGTGGCACCAGTGCCGAGCAGCCGGAGGCGGAGTCTTCCAACCTGGTGACGCGGAGCCAGTTGCTGCGCGCCGAGAAGCCCGTACCCGGCGAGTACATCGTCGTGCTCAAGGAGCAGCCGGGCCCCAGCGCGGCGGCCATCGGCGGTGTGGCCCAGACCATGGCGGGACAGCATGGGGCGAGCGTGCTGCGCACGTACGAGCACGCCCTGCGCGGCTTCGTCATCCGTGGCAGCGAGGCGCAGGCCCGGGCGCTGGCCAACAACCCCAACGTGGCCTACGTCCAGGAGAACGGCTACGTCGAGCTGGCCGCCACCCAGGCCCCCGCCCCCTCCTGGGGACTCGACCGCATCGACCAGGAGAACCTGCCGCTCGACAACTCGTACACGTATGAGACGGACGCCAGCAACGTCCACGCGTACATCATCGACACCGGCATCTACGCCAGCCACAGCGAGTTCGAGGGGCGCGCCAACACCCCGTTCGACAGCATCAACGACGGTCAGAACGGCAACGACTGCAACGGCCACGGCACGCACGTCGCCGGCACGGTGGGCGGCAAGACGTACGGCGTGGCCAAGAAGGTGAAGCTGCACGGCGTGCGCGTCCTGAGCTGCAGCGGCGGCGGTGCCTACGACGGCGTCATCGCCGGTGTGGACTGGGTGAAGGCCAACGCCATCAAGCCGGCCGTGGCCAACATGAGCCTGGGCGGCGGCACCTACCAGGCGCTCGATGACGCGATCACCAACGCGGTGAACAGCGGCGTTCCCTTCATCGTCGCCGCGGGCAACAGCAACCTCGATGCCTGCAACAGCTCGCCCGCCCGCACCCCCAAGGCCGTCACCGTGGGCGCAACGGACAACAACGACGCCAAGGCCACCTTCTCCAACTGGGGCTCCTGCCTGGACATCTTCGCCCCGGGCGTGAACATCCCCTCCGCGTGGATCGGCGGCACCACCGCCACCAAGACCATCAGCGGCACCTCCATGGCCTCCCCGCACGTGGCCGGCGCCGCGGCGCTGCTGCTGGCCAAGGGCGTCTCGGCGGCGAACGTCCCCTCGACGCTCGTGGCCGACGCCACCCTCAACAAGGTCACCAACCCGAACGGCTCTCCCAACCGCCTCCTGTTCACCGGCACGCGCGGCACCCCGCTCACCAACGGCGTCTTCAAGACCGGGCTGGGCGGCGCCACCAACAGCACCAACGACTTCTACCTGGACGTGCCGGCCGGCAGCTCCACGGTGACGTTCACCATCACCGGCGGCACCGGTGATGCGGATCTCTACGTCCGCCGCGGCGCCATCCCCACCCTGGTGGACTACGACTGCCGTCCGCTGCGCGCCGGCAACGAGGAGATCTGCACCATGTACAACGCCTCGCCGGGCCGCTGGTACGCGCAGCTCCGCGCCTACAGCACCTACTCCGGTGTCTCGCTGAAGGGCCAGTACTAGCCTCGAGGAGCCGACCGGGCCCGGATTCCCTCCAGGAGTCCGGCGCCCGGCTGGCTCCCGGCCTCCCGCACCATCCGGTTGCACCGCCAGGAATCTTTTCCTCCCACCCCATCCATCCCATCTCAGGAGAATCTCTTCCATGTTCAAACGAGTCAGCATGATTCTGGCAGCCACGAGCCTGGCGGCATGCGGCGGCTCTTCCGGCGACGCACCTCCCGATCCTGGCGAGGATCCGGGCACACCGCAGTGCGTCCAGGTCCCCAAGGAATGGACTGCCGAGGGTATCCAGTGGGGCGGGGAGATGAGCGACGAGGCGCTCGACATCGTCATCAGCCCCCGCGGCTATGCCTACGTGGGCGGGTACACCAACGGCACCGTCGGCCAGGCCACTGTCGATCCCTCCGGCAATGCGAGCGGCGTGCTGTTGACGATCGGGCCGGACCCGGATGCACCCGAAATGCTGACCTACTGGCAGAAGGACTTCGAGACCCAGTCGGGCAAGGCCGAGACCATCGAGGCCCTCGCCTTCCACCCGGACACCGGTGAGCTGTACTTCGTGGGCCGCACCAACGGAAAGTTCTCCGGCTACGCCAACCAGGGGAAGTTCGACTACTTCGTCGGAGGACCCTCCAACAAGTCGAAGTTCGACGTCCTCTACCAGGGAGGGTGGCCGAGCCCGCAGCACCCTCGTCAGCTCACTTTCGATGCCAACCGGGATCTGATCATCGGCGGGTATGACGACATCTATGTCCCCACGAACTACGTGGAGGCCTGGGAGGACCCCTTCGTCGTCAAGCTGCAGCGGGAGGCCAACGGCTCGCTGAGCGAGGCCTGGCGCTATCAGGCCAACACCGCCTACACCGATCTACTCGGAGGGCTGGCCGTCGAGCAGGAGGGCACGAGCCCCAGCATCTACGTCTCGGGCGTCAACACCAGCGGTGTCGAGCGCGGCATGTTCGTGAAGAAGCTCGACGCCGATGGCAATGTCCTCTGGACGCACCGACAGTCGCCGATCGGCTATGACATGACCCAGTCCGTCCATCTGCTGCCGGATGGGAACCTCCTGACCGCGAGCTCCACCTTCGCGATGCTGGGCGATGCGGCCTACGGTCAGCAGGACGTGGTCGTCCAGAAGCTGAATCCCGAGAACCTCCAGCAGCCGCTGTGGACCTTCCAGTACGGCTCCGAGGACACCGAGTGGGTGACGGACATGGCCGTGGACGACCAGGGCAACATCTTCGTCGTGGGAGAGACGCTGGGCTCTGTCGAGCGCTCCACCACCAACAAGGGCAGCTTCGATATCTTCCTGCTGAAGATCAGCCCCGAAGGTCAGTTGCTCGAGGCGCGGCAGTGGGGAAGCGACGGAGATGACCACCCGTCCGCGGTGGCGGTGGACGCCTGTGGGGAGGCCTTCATCGTGGGCTACACCACGGGAAATCTTCTGCTGGGGAAGGATGACCAGCCGTTCGGCTCCCGGGATGCCTTC
>QKJM01000266.1 GCA_003249315.1 Archangium sp. | reverse complement strand
GTTGGCCGCAGCGAGCACCGTCGGGTTGTACGAGGAGTGGATGTGGGTCGCCTCATCCTGCTCATCGCGGAAGCGCGAACTCGCCTGATCCACCCACCGCAGTGCCATCTGCTCGGCGCCGAAGGCGCGGATGGTGGGGATGCCATCGATGTTGTTGTTGAGCACGCCCTGAAGCACCCCGGCCTGCTGGCGCAGGGCGGCGTACCGGGGACGGATGCGCTTCTCGAGCGACTGCGCGAGGAGCAGCAGGGCGGGCATGGGCACAGCGGCCAGACCCGCGAAGCCCGGGCTGATGAGGAAGAAGCCCACCGTGCTGCACGTAGCGTAGGCGACCTCGTTCCAGACGCCCCACGTCGAGGAGAAGAGCAGCTCGATCCGGTTGATGTCCTCGTTGAGCAGGGTCAGATAGCTGCCGCGGCTGATGTCGGCGAACTCCTTCAGCTCCAGGCTCTGCACATGATCGTAGAGGCGCAGGCGTAGATCATGGGCGATCCGATGCGCGGCGCGCATCCAGAGGATTCTCGAGATGTACTCGAAGGTCGAACAACCGGCGATCAGCGCCACCAGACCCGCCCCGATCTTCCCGAGCGAGAGCCGGCCCACCGGCAACGGACGTCCAAACAACATCACCCGATGCGGGGAGATCAACGAGTCCGTGAGCACGCCGACCAGCGCGACGTAGCCCACCTGCATGGTACGGCTGATGACCGTGGCGGCCATCGCCAGGAGCAGCATGCGGTGATAGGGACGTGAGGCCTTCAGCAACTCCCGCAACGCGTGGTCACGCTGGGCCCGGGTCTCATCCTCGACGTCTTCACCGTCGTTACGGATGACCGCGACACTGGTGCCAAGCAGCGCGGCGAGACCTCCCCAGACGGGCCAGTGTGGAAAGATCCGCAACGCGGACTTGACCACGGAATGCACGACCACCGCGCTGGCGCCAGCCGTGAGAGACAACGCCAGGGAGCGGATGCTCGGGCCCTCCTCCTCCTCCGCCTCGGCACCCACCTGGGCACGCATGGGGCCCTCCGGCAGCGCTTCAGCCAGCACGGCACGGATGGCATCGTCGATGAGCGTGGCGATGCTCTCGATGGAGAATCCCACCGGATATTCGACACACACGCGGCCAGTCCAGGAATTGGCCTGCGCGGAGGCGATAACGGGATTCTCGCGGAGGCGGGCCTGGACCTTTCTAGCGAGAGGGCGGTCGCGATAGACAATGGGCGTGTCCCACAGACTCCAGCCCGGAGCAACCGCATAGGCACTGATGACGTAGGTCCGCACGAGTCGGGATAGCCTCTAGCGACACGAAGCGAAGAAGGAGAGCCCCTGAGGGAATACTCAAAGGGGCGTCATCCGCACTCCCTCACGCAGTCCTGACTAGCTCGCCCCACCCTGAGAATTCGCGGCGACCTTCTCCACCTCCTCCTTCTGAGCCTTCTCGAGGTCCTTCTGCGCATCCTCGATGCTCTTCACGGCGGAGACCAATGCCTTGCGTGCGGCGTTCTTGATATACGGACGGGACACCAGAGCCGTGACACCACCTGCAACGAACAGAAAAACGGGACCCATTGTTACCTCGTTCACATGCAGTGAAAGTCAGCATTCTGGACGTGGAATCCGATGCTGTCTAGCGAAATTAGACCACCCTCATCATCCCTTTGATCAGGAGCTGTTCGAGGAGCACCTTTTCGGCGAGAGAGCACCCCTCGCGCAGCTGCCCGTAGGGATGTGGCTGTGACAAGCGTTCCAGCAGGGCCGGATTCCGACGGTTCCACAGGATGCGCACGGTGTCCTGAGGGTTCCCGTCCTCGAAGTAGAAGCGGAGGCAGGGGCTGGGGCGCCCAAACCGCGGAGCGACCTCGTGCGCGTGCTCCTCGGGCGACTCCCAGTAGGGTCCGTGATCGAACGCTTGTGGCCGTGTGTCCTGCTTATCCTCGGAGGCATCGGCCAGAGGGTGCTCCAGGGTGAGGCTCTGGCGCATGCGCACATTGGGCTGGAGCTGGACGAGCGCATCGTCCGCGGGCCGCAGGCGCTGCAGCTCGGCGTGGCTCTTGCGCCAGGCCCCCGCCTCGCTCAACGCCTCGACCTGATCCGTTCCCTGACTGATGACATGGAGCAGATCCTCGTCCAGCGAGCCGTTGACGAGGTAGTGGAACGTCGCGTTCCGGACCTCGAACGTCGTCTTCGCGCTGCGCTCCCCCCAGTAGATGCTGTCCGGGTGGGCCAGGGATATCTCATTGTACCACTGGTCGATCGCGAGGGAGAAGACGTGCGCCTGCTTGCGCAACATCTGGTCGTAGTCATGCCAGAGATCCTCGCGGTGCTGCTCGGGCATGGACTCGTCGAAGGCGGCCTTCACGAGCACCGCCGCCGCCGCCGTGTGATGCAAGGCGAAGTGAACCCCCGTGGAGAACAAGGGGTCCACGAAGAAGGCGGCGTCGCCCACGCGGATCTCCCGATTCTCCCAGGAACACATCTGATGGCTGATGCGCGAGTAGTTGGCCGTCGTCCGGAACTCGTCATGGACGAACTCGGCCTCCTGCAGGAGATCACGCAGGAAGGGCACCCCTCGCGCGGTCTCCATGAACACGGAGGCCGACATGTAGTCACGCTTGTTCTTCAGCGCCTTCGGGTCGGTGACCAGGCCGATCGAATGGACCATCTCGCGCTTGCCATTCACCTCGAGCGGGATGGGGATGTACCAGAACCACCCATCCTCGAACGCGAAACTCCCAATCGGCGAGACTCCAGATTCTCGGAAGATGTTCCAGTCTCCCGGAAGGGACTGCGCCGGCCTGCCTTTGCGGATGTAGTTCCAGATCGCGATGTTGCGATACGAAGACAGGAATTCGCGAGGCCCGCCCAGGGAAGTCACCGAGTAGCGACCAGAGGCATTGACGAACAGCTTGCAGCGGGCGCTGCCCTTCTCCCCGAGGTCTACCTCCGTGAACCCGTCCCGGCGGTAGACCTGCTTGATGGGAGTCTCCTCGAACACCTCGGCCCCGAGCTCCTGGGCATAACGCAGGAGGATCTCGTCGAACTCCGCCCGGTTGGCATGAAAGGCCCAGCGGCGGAAGCCATCTTGCTCATAGGCCTTGTGCTCGAAGAAGGTGGCCCAGGGGCGCACCGCGTCCCACGAGTAGTAACCTCCCCCCTTCTTGATCCAGCACTTGCTGGCCAGGACTCGGCTGAGCGCGCCGCTCTCCTGGAGAGAGGAGACCACGGACGGGACGAAAGACTCTCCGATGTGATCTCGTGGAAACTTCTCGGACTCGAAGATGGCCACCGAAAGTCGGGTGTCCCGGCGCAGCCGCGCGGCGAGGGTGGCGCCCGCCGGACCGCCTCCCATGACGATCACGTCATACAGCTTGTCGGCCCAAGGTTGGCTCATGAGACACTCCAGTCATTGAAGTCACGCGCTGCCGGAGACGAGGTCATCATAGGTAACGGCCCAGTCAAGCGCAGGAGCGGTCCTGACCGCCGCGGGCGTGGATGATCGACCATACATCCTCCTCCGTCAACGTCGACGCGCTGGACTTGGCCCGCTGGAGGATCTCGTTGCAGAGCTGCTCGTCCTCTTGCAGGCCGCGCGCCATCAACCAGTAGCGCACGCCGCTCATGCCGCTCATCGGACCGATCTCCAGTTGCTGGCTTCGGCCAAACTCGCCCGCGGGCACGGAGGAGTAGATGCGATCCGCGAGCCATCCATCCCCCCGCTTGAGCGCCTTGACGATGGCGGCCGAATGGACGCCCGTGGCGGTACGAAACACGTCCTCCCCCACCAGCGGGTAGTTCCGTGGAACGGGCACCCGGCAGGCCTGCGAGATCTTGGCCGCATACTCCACGAGCCGGGCGAGATCCTGATCCATCCACCCCAGCAGCTTGAGGTTGAGCAGCAGCAACTCCACCGGGGTGTTGCCGGCACGCTCGCCAATCCCCAGACCGCACCCGTGGACGCGATCCGCGCCTGCCTGTATCGCCGCGAGCGCGTTGATCAGCGCCAGCCCCCGATCGTTGTGGCCATGCCACTCGACCTTCACCCGGCGGCCGAGCCGCCCTGTCAGCTCCCGCGTCCACCGCACCAGGGCGTTGGTCCCCTCTGGGGTCGCGTGCCCGACGGTATCGCAGAGCACCAGCCGGGAGGCCCCGTGCTCGATCGCCGCGCGGAAGAGGACCTCCAGGGTCTCCGGTGACGAGCGGGTGGTGTCCTCGGTGATGAAGGCGACCTCCAACCCCTCGCGGACCGCGAAATCAATGGCCTCGATCGAGGAGCGGAGGATGAAGTCGAGATCCCACCCCTCCGTCCACTGACGGATGGGGGAGGAGCCGATGAAGGTATGCACCACGATGCGCTGGCCCGAGCGCTGCACCGCCTCGACGATGGGGATGACGTCGCTGCGGCGCGTCCGCGCGGCACAGTTGGGCTCGAGCCGCAGCGACTCCTCACGAATGTGTCGTGCGAGCGCCACCACCTCCTCGAGTGCCCACGAACCCGAAGCAGGCATCCCGAGACTCACCGCGCTCACCCCGATGTGCTGCATCAGGCTGAGCAGCTCGAGCTTTTCTTCCAGCGTCGGGTTGAAGACCGCCGTGGCCTGCACTCCATCCCTGAACGTCTCGTCGTTGATCTCGATGGCGCGAGCGGGTCTCGGCGCCGAGCCTCTCGCGTTCCAATCGTAGATGAGTTCGGGATGGGAACCGTCGCTGGCTGGATCTCGCATGAGAAAGCCTTGCCCTTCGAGCATCGCAGCTCAGCTATGGGCTCACCGTCGCGAGGACCCTAGCCCGCAAGAAATCCGGGCTTCAAGAGAAAAACGCCATAAGGCGGAAAGAGGTGCGCGCAACGCCATCACGCATGCCACACGCGGAGCCACCCTTGTGTCTCACCGAGAGATCCCGGATGCTCCCTGCACTCATGACAAGGATTGCGGTGATCCCAGGGGACGGCGTCGGAGTCGAGGTCACCCACGAGGTGGTGCGCATTCTCGACGCGCTGGAGCATGAACTGCATCTCGGGCTCTCGCTGGAGCAGTTCGACTTCGGGGCAGAGCGCTTCCTGAAGACGGGAGTGGGCCTGCCGCCAGGGCAGTTGGAAGTGATGCGATCCGACTTCGATGCCATTCTGGTGGGGGCCGTGGGGGACCCTCGAGTGCCGGACAACGCGCACGCGCGGGAGATCCTGCTCGGCCTTCGCTTCGGGTTGGATCTCTATATCAATTTCCGCCCGTGCTGTCCGCTGGCCGATCGGCTCTCGCCTCTCAAGAATAAGGGAACGCAGGAAATCGATCTCACCATCTTCCGCGAGAACACCGAGGGCATCTACGGCGCCATCGGTGGCAGCTTCAAGAAGGGGACCCCGGATGAGGTGGCGATCGCCGAAGAGATCCACACCCGCAAGGGCGTGGAGCGCATCATCCGCGCCGCCTTCCAGTGGGCCAGCGCCAACGGCAAGGAGCGGGTGGCGTTGGGAGATAAATCCAACGCCATTGGAGCACACGAACTCTGGCTGCGAACCTTCCGCGAGGTCGCCGCCGAGTACCCGGCAATCGAAGCGCGGCACTACTACATCGATGCCCTGGCGCTCCAGATGGTGACACACCCGGAGACATTTCAGGTCATTGTGACCACCAACCTCTTTGGAGACATCCTGACGGACCTCGGGGCGGCACTGAGCGGCGGGCTCGGAGTGGCGCCCTCCGCCAACCTCAACCCGGAGTCCACGCCCCTCTACGAGCCCGTGCATGGGTCGGCTCCTGATCTGGCTGGCAAGGGGCTGGCCAATCCCGTGGCCATGGTGTTGAGCGCGGCGCTGATGCTCGAGAATCTCGGGCAGGCGGAGGCCGCGCGGCGCGTGCGAGAGGCTGTCCGGCAGACTGTGGCGGAGGGCCAATGCACACGCGATCTGGGCGGCAAGCTCTCCACGCGGGAGGTGGGCGATGCCATCCTGGAGCGGCTGCACCGAGCTCCCCAGTGAATCGACGCGAAGAGAAGAAAAGGCCCCACGCATGCACAGCCAACCCATGACGTTGACCCAGAAGATCCTCGCCCACCATGCGCCGCGGCTGGAGCGCCCCTGGGTTCAGGCGGGTGACATGCTCCAGCTCCGCGTGGACTGGACGATGGCGAGCGAGCTGGCCTGGAACGGCATGGACCGTACCTACCAGGCGCTGGGGCGCCCCGAGCTGCGAGACCGGGAGCGTGTCTTCCTGGCGGTGGACCACACGGTGGATCCGGTGACGCTCGCCAGCGATGCGCGCGTGCAGCGGCTGGTGCAGCGTTCGCGCGACTTCGCCCGGGAACAGAAGCTGCGCCACTTCTACGACGCCAACGAGACGATCCTCCACACGAAGTTCTACCGGGAGCTGGTCCAACCGGGACAGGTCGTGTTGGGAGCAGACTCCCACACCTCCTCTCATGGAGGGCTGGGAGCGTTCGCGATCGGGCTGGGGGGAGCGGACATCGTCGCGGCGATGGTGCTCGGCGAGACATGGCTCGAGGTCCCCGAGGCGATCTCCGTGGAGTACCAGGGGCGGCCCGCCTTCGGAATCAGCGGCAAGGACATCGTCCTCAAGACACTGGCGGTGCTCGGGCGGAACACCGCGGCGCTGGAGCGGACGGTGGAGTATCGAGGCGAGCCCGTGCGCGACTTCTCCACGGACATGCGCTTCACCATCGCCAACATGACCGCGGAGCTCGGTGGGCTCAATGGCATCTTCGAGCCCGACGCGGTGGTGGCCGGATGGCTTGGTACGCGCTCTTCTCACAAGGAGGAGGCCCTCTTCTTCCGTGCGGACGCGGATGCGCCCTACGTGGAGCGCTTCACGATCCCTCTCGAGCAGTTGGGCCCGCAGCTCGCCAGGCCCTTCTCGCCCGACAACGTGCTGGAGGTGCAGGAGGCGGTGGGCATGCCGGTGGATGGCTGCTTCATCGGCGCATGCACCACCACCGAAGAAGAGCTCGTGTTGGCGGCACTCCTCTTGGAGCAGGCGCTGCGGGACAAACCAGCCCGTCCCCCCTCGCCCAAGCGGCTCGTGGTCCCGGGGGATCTGGCCATTCGAGAGCGGATGCGCCAGGCCGGGCTGTGGCGCCACTACGAGCATGCGGGCTTCCGGATCGGGCCTCCCGGCTGCTCGATGTGCCTGGGCGTAGCGTCGGAGAAGGCCTTGCCCGGCGAGGTGTGGATCACCTCCCAGAATCGCAACTACGAGAACAGGATGGGAGCCGGCTCACACGCCTGGCTTGCCTCGGCGGCCACCGTGGCGGCCTCGTCCCTGGAGATGCGCGTGCAAGATCCACGCGCCTATCTGGAGCGGATCGACCCGTCCGTTCTCGAGCGCGTGCTCGCACGCGCGCCAAAGGGTCGCATCCCGGAGATCTCCAGGTCCGAACCGGTCCTGTCCGTGACTGAGCCCACGAATGGCAGCTCCGAGCACGTAGGTACGGATCAGGGAGGGAGGATCGCGGGCCGCGTTCAGCGGTTCGGGGAGCATGTCGACACTGACGCCATCATCCCGGGCGAGTTCTGCCACCTCAACGATCCAGCCGAGCTGGGTCGCCATGCCTTCCACCATGTCCGCCCGGAGTTCCATGAGCGTGCCCGACAAGGACGGACCATCATCGTTGCGGGAGAGGGTTGGGGCACGGGCAGCTCGCGTGAGCAGGCCGTATGGGCGCTGGCCGGCGCAGGGATACAGGCCATCATCGCCAGCAGCTATGCCTTCATCCACAGGCGCAACCTGGTGAACGAGGCTCTGCCGCAGTTCGTCGTGAAGAGCCCGGAGTTCCACGCCTTGGTGCAGGAGAACCACGAGCTGCTCATCGACCTGGAGACCGGCGAGGTAGAGCACGTGGCGAGCCGCCGGAGGTTCCAGGCCGAACGGCCCAGTCCAATCGTCCGCAAGCTCATGCAGGAGGGAGGGCTCGTCCCCGCCATCCGGCGCCATGGCCGCCTGGAAGACTGATCGCAGCGGGAACGGTGCCGGTTGCTGCGAGGCCCGGCCCGCAAAGACGAAGGGGCTGGAACCACCGGGGAATTTCCCCAAGGATTCCAGCCCCTTCAGAGTGCGCGCGATACAGGATTCGAACCTGTGGCCTTTGGCTCCGGAGGCCAACGCTCTATCCAGCTGAGCTAATCGCGCAAAGGAACGACAGCGGGGAGCGTCCTTAGCTGACTTCGCCGACCGACGCAAGCCCGCATTCTCCAACAGGAGTGAAGGGGTGAAGCTTCCCGCAGCGTCGTTCAAGGATGAGCTTGCTGAACTCATCCATAGGGGACAGCGCGCTCCAACCTGACCTGTTCCGGTCCGGTTCCCCCGGCAACTTGTGCGCCGCTCCCAGCCTCTGCGATCGTCTGCGGCCATGGACGAGGCGCTCGCGAAGAAGCTGCAGGTGAAGGAAGGACGGACGGCGCGGGTGATTGGCGCGCCGAAGGCGCTCGCACCGCGGCTCGACGGCATGGCGACGTCAGGGCGCGGATCGTTCGATGTCGTGCTGCTCTTCGCGGCCGACCGTGCGG
>QKJM01000269.1 GCA_003249315.1 Archangium sp. | reverse complement strand
GCCACCCACGCCGGCACCTCCGAGGCGGGCGAAAGCGGCGCCACCCGTTCCTCCTGCTGGGCGCGAGCCAGCTCACCCAGGGTGTCGCCGGAGAAGGGCAGGTGCCCGTAGAGGGCCTCGTAAAGGGAGGAGCAGAAGGCGAAGAGGTCACTCCGCGCATCGGCCGGACGACGCTGGAGCTGCTCCAGGGCCATGTAGCCGGGCGTGCCCAGGAGGGAGCCGGCCACGGTGCGGGCGCTGCCGGAAGACCAGGGGCCGGACGGGAGCGGGCGCGGGGACGGCTCCTCGGGTACGGGCGCCGGCTCGGCGGCGTCGGTGCCCACGCGCGCCAGGCCGAAGTCCGTCACCCGGACGCGCCCGTCCTGTCCCACCAGCACGTTGTCCGGCTTGAAGTCTCGGTGGATGAGACCGGCCTCATGCGCCGCCGCGAGCCCTCTCCCCGCGGACAGGTACGCCCCCAGCACCTCCCGCCAGGAGCGGGCCTGTTGCGCGCACCACTCCCGCAGCGTCTGCCCCTCCACGTACTCCATGGCGATGAAGAGCGAGCCATCCTCCAGGGTGCCCGCGTCGTACACGGCCACCACGTGAGGGTGACTCAGCCGCGCCATGGCCTGGGCCTCGCGCACCAGCCGGGCCTCCAGGGAGTTGCTGGCGCTGCCACCCGTGGCCTGCTCGTCCTCCCGGTAGCGCAACAGCTTGAGGGCCACGCGCCGATCCAACCGCGCGTCATAGGCGGCCAGCACCACCCCCATGCCCCCCTGGCCCAGCCAATCCAGCACGGTGTAGCGCCCGGCCACGGTGCATCCCGGAGCCAGTGAGGAAGCGTCTATGGGCCTCGAGGCGGACGACGAGAGCCAGGTGTCCGCATCCCCGGGCTCCGTAGCCCCGGCGGCAGGGGCCCGCACCAGGGTGGGCGCCTCCTCCATCTCCTCGGGGTCCACCTCGTCCTGCTTCCGCTCCTGGTCGCTCATCCGAACGTCTCTGCTCACCCGTGCCGCCGCGGGGAGTACGGCCATGCACTCCCGGTGACTCTATCCGGTATGCGACGGACTCGCACCCTTCCGGCCTCGCCCTGGAGTCGGCGACACGGAGGCAAGCACCCCGCCCGAGCCCACCGCGCACACGGAGAGGCAGTCAACGATGGTCGCAAGGACTCTTCGCCGTTTCACTTCTACCCGGGTAGAAGTGGATTACCCCCACCCCGTTTCACTTCTACCCGGGTAGAAGTGGATCGCCCCCAACGAGAGAGTCCCGCTCCGAGGATGGGGCATCCGCGGATTGAGACGCCCTCCCTGCTCCATTCCTCGTAGGTGCCTGAAATCACGAGCCGAAGTGCTGGCCCCTGCATTGCTTTGCGCATGGAGCGCCGCACTTTCGCGGCATCTCCACCTTCGAGGGGGGAATACATGGAACAGACGAATCTGACGCTCGAGCAGGTGCGCGACTCCATCCTCGGCCACCTGGCCGAGGGCAATGCAGGCCATTACAAGATTGGCCGGCTCTACAACTACGCCGTGGCCAACGGACTGGCGGAGAAGAACGGCTACTCCAGCGCCCAGGATTACTTCAGCCAGCAGATAACGGAACTCGCGCAGGCAACCCTCAGCCGGTACGGCACTGTGGCCCGGCACTTCTCCGAGGACTCCTGCAGGAAGTATGGCGTGGTGAAGCTGAGCACCCTGCTCACCTACGCGAACCTGCCCCCGAGCATCCCGCTCGAGCCCGGAGAGCCGGGTTCCATCCTCATCGACGTCCCCCCGGAGGAGGCAGGGGCCATGGTGACGAAGCCATTCGTCGAGTGCAGCGCGGAGGAGCTGAAGCGGGCCGTGAAACACAAGCGTCAGCCGGCCGGCAACACCCTGCCCGCATCCGACGCCGCCCGCGTCCAGTTCCTCCGCGATAGCTTCTCGCGCTACTTCGCCCAGGGTGCTCGCGTGCAACTCAAGACGAGCCTCCAGCGCGGAAAGACGCTCCTCACCATCCAGGGCGTGCCGCTGGAGCAGGTGGAGCGGCTCATGGAAGCCCTCCTGGATGGCCTTCAGCCCGTCCACCCCGTCCGGTCCGCCGGGTAGCGGCTCCTCGGGGTAATCCCTCACCCCAACGTCCACGGGCCCGACACGAGGCCCGTGGAACCCTCACCCCGTCCCTCTCCCGGAGGGAGGGGGATTTTGTCGCTCAGCCGAAGGTGCAGTCCCGCCCCTTCGTCGGCAGGCTCGAGAGTCGCCGCGACAGCCATGCATCCATCTCCCTCGCCGCCTCCCTTCCATCCGCGATCGCCCAGACGATGAGGCTCGCCCCTCGGCTCGCGTCCCCCGCGGCGTACACGCCTTCCGCCGATGTCGCGTGGCGCCCATCCACCCGCACGATGCCTCGGGGCGAGAGCTCCACGCCCAGCTCCTCCACCAGCCCGCTCGTCTCCGGCCCGGTGAAGCCCATCGCCAGCACCAGCAGGTCCACCTCGTACACCACCTCGGTGCCCGGCACCTCCACCAGCTTCGGCGCGCTGCCCTCCTCCCGTCGCAGCTCCACCCGCACCGCGTGCAGCCGCTGCAACTGCCCCTCCGTCCCCTCCAGCCGCTTCGTCATCAGCCCGAACTCCCGCGCCCCGCCCTCCTCCTGGCTCGAGGAGGTGCGAAACACCACCGGCCAGCGAGGCCACGGGTTGTCCTCCCCGCGCTCCTGCGGAGGCATCGGCATCAGCTCCACCTGCGTGACGCTCGCCGCCCCCTGCCGCAGCGCCGTGCCCAGGCAGTCCGAGCCCGTATCCCCTCCGCCCAGAATCATCACCCGCTTCCCCGCCGCATCCAGCCTCGGCTCCCTCCCCGCCAGCCCCGCCACCACCCGGTTCTGCTGCTCCAGGTACTCCATCGCCTGCACCACCCCGGACAGCTCCCGTCCCGGCACCTCCAGCTCGCGCGCCCGCCTCGCTCCCATCGCCAGCAGCACCGCGTCGTACTCCTCTCGCAGCGCCCGGAAGCCCGGCTCCCGCCCCACGTCCACCCCCGTGCGGAACTCCACCCCCTCCTCCTCCAGCAGCGCCAACCGCCTGTCCAGCACCCACTTCTCCAGCTTGAAGTCCGGAATGCCGTAGCGCAGCAGCCCGCCCGGCCGATCATCCCGCTCGTACACCGTGACGGTGTGGCCCGCCTGGTTGAGCTGCGCCGCCGCCGCCAGCCCCGCCGGCCCCGAGCCCACCACCGCCACCCGCTTCCCCGTCCGGCTCGCCGGAGGCTTTGCCCTCACCCATCCCTCCGCGAAGGCCCTCTCCGAAATCTCCTTCTCCATCTGCTCGATGGAGACGGGCGCCTGATCGATGTTGAGGACGCAGGCCGCCTCGCACGGCGCCGGGCACAGCCGGCCGGTGAACTCGGGGAAGTTGTTGGTGCCGCTCAGCGCCATGAAGGCCGCCCGCCACCGCCCGCGGTACACCGCCTCGTTGAAGTCCGGAATCGGATTGCCCAGCGGACAGCCCTGCTGACAGAAGGGCACGCCACAGTCCATGCACCGCCCCGCCTGCCGGTGCGTCGCCTCCGGCGCCAGCGGCAGCACGAACTCTCGCGAGTCCCCTACCCGCTCCGTCTTGTCCCGCTTGGGCGCGGGCTCGCGGTTCCACTCCAGGAAGCCGGTCGTCTTGCCCATGTCTCAGCCCTCCCCGCCGACGACCTGGAGGCGCGGTGCCACCGCCGAGGGGGGCCTGCGAGCCGCCCGGCGCGCCTGCAACACACGCTTGTAGTCGGTGGGCATCACCTTCACGAAGTACGGCACCATCAGCTCCCAGTTATCCAGCACCCGCTGCGCCAGCGTACTGCCCGTGTGGTGGAAGTGCCGCTCCACCATTCCATGCACCAGCCAGATTTCTGACTCGTCCACCAGCGACTCCAGCTCCACCATCGCGAGGTTGCAGCGCTCGCGGAAGGCGCGCTCCCTATCCAACACGAAGGCCATTCCACCGCTCATGCCGGCGGCGAAGTTGCGCCCGGTGGGACCGAGCACCACTACCACGCCACCCGTCATGTACTCGCAGCCGTGGTCCCCCACGCCCTCCACCACCGCCTGCGCGCCGCTGTTGCGCACCGCGAAGCGCTCTCCCGCGAGGCCCCGCAGGTACACCTCGCCGGCCGTGGCCCCGTACAGCACCGTGTTGCCCACCACCACGTTCTCCTCCGCCACGAAGCGGCTTCCCTCGGGCGGATAGACGATGATGCGGCCTCCGGAGAGCCCCTTCCCCACGTAGTCGTTGGCGTCGCCCTCCAGCTCCAGCGTCACCCCGCTCGCCAGGAAGGCGCCGAAGCTCTGCCCCGCCGAGCCCTGCAAGCGGACGCGGAGCTGCCCGTCCGCCAGTCCCTTGGAGCCGTGGCGCCGGGCGATCTCCCCGGAGAGCATCGTCCCCACCGCCCGGTGGGTGTTGCTCACCGGCAGCGCCAGCAGCGTGGGCGCCCCTCCCTCCAACGTGCTCTTCGCGTGGCGGAGGATTTCATGATCCAGATGATCCGACACGTCCTTCACCTGGGGCGAGAGACACAGCCGCGGCTCGCTAGCCGAGGCGATGGGCGGCTCCAGCAGCGCGGACAAATTCACCCGCCGCGCCTTCCAGTGCTCGGCCCCGGGCCGCTGCCGCAGCAGCTCCACCCGGCCCACCAGCTCGTCCAGCCGCCGGAAGCCCAGCGCCGCCATCCGCCGCCGCAGCCCTTCCGCCACGAATTGGAAGAAGCGCACCGCGTGCTCGGCCTTGCCCTGGAAGCGCTCGCGCAGTTTCTCGTCCTGCGTGGCGATGCCCACCGAGCAGGTGTTGAGGTGGCACTTGCGCAACATGACGCAGCCCAGGGCCACCAGGCTCGCGGTGGCCATGCCGAACTCCTCGCCGCCCAGCAGCGCCGCTACCAGCACGTCCCTCGCGGTGCGCAGACCTCCGTCCACCTGCACCCGGATGCGCCCGCGCAGCCCGTTATGCACCAGCACCTGCTGCGTCTCCGCCAGCCCCAGCTCCCACGGCAGACCCGCGTGCTTGATGCTGGAGAGCGGCGAGGCCCCCGTCCCTCCCTCGTAGCCGGAGATGACCACGCACCCCGCCCCCGCCTTCGCCACGCCCGCGGCGATCGTCCCCACCCCCACCTCGCTCACCAGCTTCACGCTCACCCGCGCCGCCGGACTCACCACCTGCAAGTCATAGATGAGCTGCGCCAGGTCCTCGATGGAGTAGATGTCATGGTGCGGCGGCGGTGAAATCAGCATCACCCCCGGCGTGGACCAGCGCACCCGGGCAATCCGCTCGTCCACCTTGTGGCCCGGGAGCTGCCCGCCCTCGCCCGGCTTCGCGCCCTGGGCAATCTTGATTTGGAGCTCGTCCGCGTTGACGAGGTACTCGGTGGTGACGCCGAAGCGCCCGCTGGCCACCTGCTTGATGGCGCTGCGGCGCAGGTCTCCGTTCTCGTCCGGCACGAAGCGGCGCGCCTCCTCGCCGCCCTCGCCGCTGTTGGAGCGCGCGCCCAGCCGGTTCATCGCCACCGCCAGCGTCTCGTGGGCCTCCGCGCTGATGGAGCCGAAGGACATGGCGCCGGTGACGAAGCGCTTCACCAGCTCGCTCGCCGGCTCCACCTCCTCCAGGGGCACCGGCGTACGGCCCTCCTCCACCACCTCCAGCAGCCCGCGCAGGTTGCAGAGGGCGCGCGTCTCGTCGTCCGCCAGCCGCGAGTACTCCTCGAAGAGGGCCGCGTCGTTGGTGCGGACCGCCTGCTGCAGCTTGGCGATCGTCGCCGGGTTCCACTTATGCACTTCACCCCGGCGCCGCCACTGGTACTGCCCCCCCACCGGGAGCAGCTCCGCCTCCTGGGCCGAGCCCGCGCCGAAGCCGCGCTCGTGCCGCTCGAGCACCTCGCGGCCCAGCTCCGGCAGCCCCACGCCCTCCACCCGCGAGGGCGTCCCGGTGAAGTGCCTCTCCACCAGCCGCCGCTCCAGGCCCACCACCTCGAAGAGCTGCGCCCCACGGTAGGACTGAAGCGTGGAGATGCCCATCTTCGACATGACCTTCAGCAGGCCCTCCTCCACCGCGTGGATGAACTGCTCCTGGGCCTTCTCCTGGTCCACCGGCAGCTCACCCGCGTCCGCCAGGGCGCGCAGGGTGTCCAGGGCGAGGTAGGGGTTGACGGCGGAGGCCCCGTAGCCGACGAGGCAGGCGAAGTGGTGTACCTCGCGGGCCTCGGCCGTCTCCAGCACCATGCCGACGTGCATGCGGATGCCCTCGCGCACCAGGTGCTGGTGTACCGCGGAGAGGGCCAGCAACGAGGGCACGGCCGCGTGCGCGGCGTCCACGCCCCGGTCGCTCAGGACGAGGATGCTCGCGCCCGAGTCCACCGCCTCCACCGCATCGCGGCACAGCCGCTCCACCGCCGCCTCCAGCGCGCCCTCCCCTCCCTCCACCGGGTAGAGCAGGCTCAGCCGGTGCGTCTCGAAGAGGCCCTCGTTCTTCACCTCCAGCAGCTTCGAGAGCTGCCCGTTGGTGAGGATGGGTCCCGGCATCGCCAGCCGGTGGCACTGCTCCGGCGTCTCCTCGAAGGTGTTGCCCTCCGGCCCCAGCTCCGTGGCCAGCGTCATCACCAGCGACTCACGGATGGGATCGATGGGCGGGTTCGTCACCTGCGCGAAGAGCTGGTGGAAGTAGTTGAAGAGGCAGGGCGCCTGGTCGCTGAGCACCGCCAGCGGCGTGTCCGTGCCCATGGAGCCCACCGGCTCCTTGCCCGCCTCCGCCATGGGCGCCAGCAGCAGCCGCACGTCCTCGTCCGTGTAGCCGAAGGCGCGCTGCAGCCGCCACAGCTCCTCACCGCTCAGGCGCGGCGGCGCGGGGACGGCCGGGAAGTCGTCGAAGGTGGAGACGTTGTGCCGCAGCCAGCGCCGGTAGGGGAAGCGGGTGGTTATCTCCCGCTTCACCTCGTCGTCCTCGAGGATGCGGCCCTCGGCGGTGTCCACCAGCAGCATGCGGCCCGGGGTGAGCCGGCCCTTGCGGCGCACCTGCGCGGTCGGCACGTCCAGCACGCCCGTCTCCGAGGCGAGGATGACGCGATCGTCCTCCGTAACCAGGTAGCGCGCCGGGCGCAGGCCGTTGCGATCCAAGGTGGCGCCGATGAGCTGCCCGTCGGTGAAGGCGATGGCCGCCGGCCCGTCCCACGGCTCCAGCAGCGCGCTGGAGTACTCGTAGAAGGCGCGCCGCTCGTCGCTCATCTGCTCGTTGCCCTCCCACGCCTCCGGAATCATCATCATCAGCGCGTGTGGCAGCGTGCGCCCGCCCAGGAAGAGCAGCTCCACCATGTTGTCGAACTGCGCCGAGTCGCTCTTCCCCGGGACGATGAGGGGGAAGAGGGGCTCGAGGCTGCCGCCGAAGCGCGCGCTCTGCAGCAGCTCGCGCCGCGCGTTCATCCAGTTGCGGTTGCCGCGCAGGGTGTTGATTTCACCGTTGTGGGCGATGTGGCGGAAGGGCTGCGCCAGGTCCCACGTGGGGAAGGTGTTGGTGGAGAAGCGAGAGTGGACCAGCGCCAGCGCGCTGACGAACTCGGGGTGCTGGAGGTCCGGGTAGAAGCGCGGGAGCTGCTGGGGTAGAAGCAGGCCCTTGTAGACGATCGTCTCGGCCGAGAAGCTGGCCACGTGGAAGCGGCCCTGCGGGTCCACCCCCCGGCCCAGCACGCGCTTGTCCGCCAGCTTGCGGATTCGGTACAGCTTTCGCTCGAAGGCGCTGGGCACCACCCGGCGCCGCGCCACGAAGAGCTGCCGCACCACCGGCGCCACCTCGCGGGCCACCCGGCCCAGGTGCCCCGGCTCCACCGGCACGTCCCGCCAGCCGAGCACCCGCTGGCCCTCCTCCACCACCACCTCCTCCAGAATCCCCTCGCACGCAGCGCGCGCCCCCGGCTCCGCCGGCAGGAACACCTGCGCCACCGCGTACCCCCGCCGCTGGGGCAGCTCGAAGCCCAGCCCCGCCGCCTCCCGCTCGAAGAAGCGGTGTGGCAACTGCACCAGGATGCCCGCCCCGTCCCCCGTCTCCGAGTCCTTCCCCGCCGCGCCCCGGTGGCTCAGCCGGTTGAGCAGCTCCAGTCCGTCCTCGACGATGCCGCGCGACTTCTCTCCCTGGATGTGGGCGACGAAGCCCACTCCACAGGCGTCGTGTTCGGTTTCCGGCTCATACAGCCCATACCGCCCGGGACCTCTGTAGGACATCAACGCACCACCTTCTTCGCGACCATGCGACGGGTGAACTCCAACAACGCAGCCAGAGAGGCTATTGCGCTGCGTCACGAGCCGTAAAGAGTCCGGAGAGGGGAAGTTGTCAGGAGGGCAAGGGAGGAGGTGGGAGATCCACACTCCGAGCGGAGGCTCAGGGGAGGGAGTGGGGCTCGAAGGCGGCGTGCTCCACCTGGAGACGCTCGGGGGGCAGGCCGAGGGTGGCCCGGACGGCCGCCAGCAGCTCCGAGGCGCGGTAGGGGCGAGCGCAGAGGGAGAAGTCCGGGTGGGCCCAGGCGGGCCGGGTGGACCCGGCGAGGAC
>QKJM01000180.1 GCA_003249315.1 Archangium sp. | reverse complement strand
CTCCATCGACATGGCGGGCGTGTGGTCTTCGGACTCGGAGTCCGTCTCATAGTTGAGCAACACCGGCGGATTGACGGGGGGCGCGTAGTCTTCGGACTCGGAGTCCGTCTCGTAGTTGAGCAACACCGGCGGATTGACGGGGGGCGCGTAGTCTTCGGACTCGGAGTCCGTTTCGTAGTCGTCGTCCTCGTCGTAGTCGTCGTCCTCGAGTTCCGCGTCTCTCCTCGCGTAGGGCAGCTCGTCCTGCTCGTCCTCTGCATTCCACTCCGGAGGGGCCCAACCGCTGGAGCTGCTCGCGGCCTCTTGGGATTCGCGCAGCAACCTCGCGAGCCCACGATTGCCAACGGTGCTCTGCAGCATGACGATGTTGCTGTGCTGGAGCCCCGAGAGGTTGCCACTACTGATTCGAGCCAGGGAGAATGAAGGATCCTCCTCGGAGGACTCCTCCTTCGTCGTGACGTTGCTCTCGCGGTCCTCTTCGAGCTGAAGTGCCAGCTCATCGTCCGTCTTGCCCACGCTCGACTCCTCCCCGCCTGTCTTTCAGGCCGGGCGCTGTTGTCGTGAAAAGTACCGGGAGTCCACCACCCTCCCCATCTTGACGTATTCGCGGCGCGCCGCGTGCAACAGGTGCCTCATCCCCATCGCCGTCCCTTCCGAGGCCGCGAGGAACGCCGCCGCGAGCGCGATGTTGCGGATGTGCCCTCCCGCCACCTCCAGCCTCCACGAAAGGAAGCCGAGGTCCACGTCCGCCTCTCGTGGCAGCTCCGGCGGCAGCAGTCGCTCCCATATCCTCAACCGCTCCGCCTCGCCCGGGAGCGGAAAGTCCACCACGAAGCGCAGTCGCCGCACGAAGGCGTCATCCATGTTCTTCTGCATGTTCGACGCCAGGATGACCATCCCCTCGTAGGCGTCGATTCGTTGGAGGAGGTAGCTCGTCTCCTGGTTCGCGTAGCGATCGTGCGAGTCCTTGACCTCGGTGCGCTTGCCGAAGATGGCGTCGGCCTCATCGAAGAAGAGGATGGCGCCGTTCTCCTCGGCCGCGTCGAAGAGTTGCTTGAGGTGCTTCTCGGTCTCCCCGATGTATTTGCTCACGAGGGTGGACAGGTCCACGTGGTACAGCTCGAGGCCGAGCTCGGCGGCGATCACCCCGGCGGCCATCGTCTTGCCCGTGCCCGGCGGGCCGGCGAAGAGCACCCCGAGGCCCCTTCCGAGCGGGAGCTTACGCTCGAAGCCCCAGGCGCCCATCACCCGGCTCCTGTGGTGGACGTGCGCGCAGAGCTCCCGCAGCAGCGCCTCCTTGTCTCGCGGCAGTACCAGGTCGCTCCAGCGATGCGGCGTCTCGAGCCGTCGGGCGAGGCTGCCCAGACCTCGACGGTGCTGCATGCGGCAGGCGGAGAGCAGATCCTCCAGCTCCAGGGGCCCACCCTCGGGGGCCCGCAGGCGCGCGAGCGCCAGCGCCGTGGCGGCGGCGTCCTGGAGCCGCTCGCCAGTGAGCCGGACCCTCTCCGCGAACGACTCGAGCTCCACCCCGTCCGCGAGCGGGCGCTCCTCGCCGAGCGCGGCGGCCCACTGCCTCGCCTGCTCCGGGGCGCTCGGCATCGGCAGGTCCACTGGTACGAACGGCCGCCCAGAGAGCGTCCCGATCGGCTCCCAACCACGGTCGCCGCAGAGCAGGATGTGTCCCGGGTGCTCGGCGAGTGCCGTCCGCAGAGAGGCCTCCTCCCCGGACCGTGTCTCGTCTAGCAGGAGGTCGGCGCCATCCCAGCACAGGGCCGCTCCGAGGAGCCGGGCCTCGCGTGTGAAGCGGCTCGGGGGAATGGGGAGGCCCTTGCCCGCGGTGAGGAGGGCGTGCCCGTCCACGAGCAACAGGGGCACCCCCAGCTCGCGGCACAGCGCCTCCGCCGTGGCCTTCCTGTCGCTCCCTCGCGGCCCGCGCAGGACGAGGATGGGGCCGCTTTCGGGGCTCCCCGTCACGAAGCGTCGGAGCCGCTCCTCGGCATCCAGGCCGGCTCGTGGCGAGAGCAGGCGCGCGTAGGGGGCGAGGCTCGCGTCCATCGCGTCCGAGCCGAACAGGTGTTCGACGATCCGCGCATCGATCTCGAGAGATTGCGCCAGGAGGGGGGGCCGCTGTCGTGGCGCATCCGCGATGAGCTGGACGAGGCCGTGGCGGACGAGCGGCGCATCGGGCAGGAAGCGGTGTCGCTCGCGCAGGCGTGACGCGACGGTGGCGCACGACAGCGAGAGGGCGGTCGTGACGCTCGGACGCTTGCGGGTCAGATCGTCCTCGAGGTAGGCGATGAGCCGGCCATAGCGGACATCGATCTCGGGGAGCAGGGCCAGCAGGAGCACGTCGGTGTCGAACCGGTCGAGCGCGAAGCGTCGGCGCAGGAGCTCGAGCCTCGACTCGACACCCTGTCGCGCGCTCGCCTCCACACGCGCGGCGAGCGCGGTCGCCATCCGCTCGGCCTCTCCACGCGCGCGTGCCAGCCCGGTGGGGGCCTTCCCGCCGAGGAGCGGCGTCTCGTGCAGTGCGTCGATCTCCGCATCGGAGATGATCAGGGCCCGCATCTCCCCGGTCTTGGCTCCAGCCTCCCTCGCGCAGCGGACCGCGGCGCGCAGGAGCCGATCGATGCGCTCGAGCTCGGCGAAGAGGTGCTCGAGCGAACTCTGGAAGGGCCGTGCGTCCTCCATGGTGTTGACCTGCTTCCCGCGCGCACCTAGTGGCCGAGTGGAATCCAGAACACGTCCACGGTTATCTTGTGCTGGGTGCATTTGGTATAGACCTTCCAGTAGTCGCCCTTCCTGACGGGGATGGTCATGGTGCTGTCCTGGATCACGGTGTTTTGGTTTTCGCGGTAATGGTTCGCAATCCGGCCTCGTCTCGTCGTGGGAGTGCTGTTCGCGTCCGTGAAGGCCTCCACGAATCCTCGCGCGGACTCGCCATCTCCCGTGCAATGAAGGGCGACGATCAGGAATCCGTCGCTCGTCATCGGCCCCTTGATGTCACTCCGGTCGGTGCTTGAGCTGACAGTGAAGAGGCTGCCTGCGGGCTGCGACCAGGCGCCCAGTGCGCTCACGGGGCCGGTGACGGTGAGCCCGTTGTTGACCGTGAGTCCGTTGACCGTGAGCGGGCCGTTGATCTTGACCCCGCCGGAGAAGTCGTTTGCGTAGTTGATCGTCAGGACGTTGTTCGAATCGTGGACCAGTGCCCTGCCCCCGGAGCCCCGGCTCGTGTTCGTGATCCTGAAGTCGGCGTTGGAGGTGAACTCCAGTGTGGCGACATCTCCGCTCGACACCGAGAACAGGAAGCTGCTGGCGGAGCCCTTCACCTCGAGGAGGGACTTCCCGCCAGAGCTGGTGACCTTGAGCGCGGACTGGCTCGCATTGGCGGCCTTGAGCTCGAGGCGGGCGCCGGGGGCGGTCGTCCCGAGGCCGAGGTTGCCGCTGCTATCGATGACCATCTGCGCCGTCCCGCCCGAGCCGGGATCGAACTGGTTGCTCGCGTGGGTTCCCCCCTTGAACCAGGCGAAGTTGTTGGCGGAGCGGAAGTAGCTCGTGTTGCTCTGCACGCCGACGCCGTAGTTGCTCCCATACAGGTTGAGCATCTGGCGGGTGTGGCTTCCGAAGCTCAGGCTGGAGCCGTCGAGCGGCATCTGGAGGGAGCCGTCGCTGTACACCGTGAGGGCGGCTGTCTCGTCCTGGCGCGTGACGACGAGCGCGGCCGTGGTGTGGGCGTTGTCCGAGCTCCGGACCTGGAGGCGGGCGCCGGGCGTTGTCGCTCCGATGCCGACGTTGCCGTCATCGCGCACCTGCAGCAGGCTTGTTCCACCCGAGTTCGTTACGCGGAGCGCGTTCGTCGAGGCGCTGTTGCCGCCGCTCTTGAGTTCGAGGCGGGCGCTGGGGGTTGTTGTCCCGAGGCCGAGGTTGCCGCCGTCATCGATGACCATTCGCGCCGTGCCGCCCGCGCCTGGATCGAACGTTCCGTTCGCGTGGGTTCCTCCCTTGAACCAGGCGAAGTCGGTGTTGGAGCGGAAGTAGGTCGTGTCGTTCTGCACGCCGATGCCGTGACCGCTCCCCCAGAGGTTGAGCATCTGGCGGTTCGTACTTCCAAAGCTCAGCGTGCCAGTGATGGAGAGGGAGCCGTCGAGCTGGGGATCGGCCTGACCGTTTTCGTCCAGGCCGCGGCGCAGGGAGACCACCGGCTGCCCATCCGGCCCTGGCAGGGCGAGTCCGGCATACTTCACGCCGGCCGTGGAGATGCTCTCGATGCTGCCGTTCCCATCCAGCTTGACCGTCGCGAGGAGGACGGCGTGCTCGGCCAGGGTGGCGGCGAGCGAGAAGGTCTCGGCGGGGCGCTGGCTGAAGCGCGTGGCCGCGCCGGTCTGGTCCGAACTCGCGGGGTCCTCCGGCTCGCTGAAGAGCGCCTGGAGGAGCAGCGTGGCGCCCGATCCGAACGAGGTGACGCTCAGCTCGAAGGGCGTCTCCCCGCCGTCGAAGAGGATCTGATTCCCCTGGTCGTCCAGCGCGCTCCCGCTCGAGATGGTGAGGCCCTTCAGGTCCCCCGTCTCCGCGATCCGCAAGCCCTCGAGAATGCCAAAGACGTGGAGCTGGGCCTCGTGCCGCACCTGGCGATCGATGTGGTAGCCCTGCTCGTCGACGAAGTCCTGCGTGCTGAGGAACTCGCCGTTGAAATAGCGCAGTCGCTCCGTGACGTAGGGGGGACGGTCATAGTCGACCGTTGCCGTCTGTGTCGGGTCTTGTTCGTTCGCCATGGATGCGTTTCCCGTTGTTGCGTTTGCTATGACTTTGACGTCAAGGGTACGGAGCCCAGGATGGTGTTCCGTCCCACGTAGATGCCCTTTTCGAGGTCCTTCGGATCCGGCTCGTCGAAGACCTGGAGCGATGGGTAGTAGAGGAAGAGGCGGTAGAAGGTGTGGGCGGGCTTCTGCTGGTCCACGATGGACTCCACCTTCCGGATGGTGCTCTGGAGGAGCACGTCGCTCTCCCGGGAGGGAACGGAGAGGTGGACCTCGAAGTAGTGGGGCGGCTCATCCGGTTCGACGAGCTCCACCCCGTCGTTCTCCGGCAGGCAGAGCTGCAGCGCGTTCTTGATGCCGGGCAGGGTGCCGCGCTGGCTGTAGAGCGGCACGATGGAGGCGATGAAGGCGCGCCGGGTGCTCTCGGACCAGTCGTCTCGCAGGCTCGTCGCCACCCACTGGGCCAGCCAGGGGAGGAAGTCGGCGGGGGTCTCGTCCGGATCGAAGTAGGTGGAGATGGCATCGAGGAGGACGTCGAGTCCCTCGGGCATGGGGCTCGGAGCGCCTTCCTCCGGCGGAGGAACCCTGCCGCTCAAGGTGGCCTCGAAGCCGAGGAGGAACGCATTGATGAAGGCGCCTTCCCGCAGGACGGCGGGCAGATACCTCAGCCACGTGCTCACGGGCAGTCGACCGTTGTTTGTCATCAGGCCTTCTCCCACCGACTGCCCCGCTGGCCGAGCGTCCCATAGAGCATGTACGGGGTCAGTTGGATGTTCTGCTCCCGCACCTGGGGGAGTTCGTATGGACGGAGGGGCGCGTTGGCCATCTCCTGTTCCCCCACGTTGAGCTGGATGGCCTCCACGAACTCGACGCCGTCCACCTGGGCCAGCACCGTGGAGACCTCCGAAGTGTAGACGTCCCGGCCGAACGGCCAGCCCTTCCCGTCCGCGCCGCCCGTCCAGGGATGGAACCAGGCCGAGAGCGCGGCCTTCGCCGCGGGGAGGACCTCTTCGAGCGTGGCGTCTTCTCGCAGGTAGAGGTTGGCGCTGATGCCGACGTCGACCCAGGTTGGACCGCCCACGTGGACCCGGGTGGTGATGAGCCGGCGATCCGCGAAGAACGCCTGGAGCGCCTCCACCAGCTCCTGGGAGGGCTGGCCCCAGGGGGCCGTCGTGTCGCCGGTGTCCGGGAGGGCGAAGAGGCTGACATGGCCCGCAGCCGGGGCGGAGGGGTCCACGTCGAGGTTGCACTCTCCGAGGCAGAGGACCCGCTCGATTCCCTCGACGCTCTTCGCGGCCTCGGTCTCGGGAAAGGTGCCCGTCGCCAGCGTTTCGTAGTCGTTCGGGGTGATGGCTCGGTAGCGCTCCTGGAGGGACGTGAGCGTCGAGCGGACGGCTTCCGGGAGCTCCGCGTTGCTTCGAGGCGGGTTCCACATGGGGCCGTTGAGGAGCTGGAGGAAGACCTTGTAGTTCTCCGGAGGAATCCGGTTGGTGCGGTAGATGAGCGTGTCGGTCATCCAGGCCAGCAGCTCGATGAGCGTGATGCCCGGGTCCGAGGGGTTCTGGTTCGTCCAGCCGGGATAGAGCGACGGCAGCGCGGCCAGCGCCTGATTGTACAGGTCGTCGTAGTCGATGTCGTCGAGGTCTGGCAGTTCGATCGGCATCTCAGTCTCCTGTGTTCGAGGCCTGGAGGGTGTGGGTGCCCGAGCAGACGAGCAGGCCGGACAGCCTGGCGTTCGCCATGTCCTCCTCGATGGGGGTGTCCGCCAGGGAGGCGCGGAGGGTCATCGTCGCGGAGAGCACGGCGTCGACGCCGTCGATGGAGGCCACCAGGCGGTAGATGTCGGACTCGTGGGGGAGCTGTCCGAACTGCCAGCCAGCTCCGTCGAAGCCGCCCGTGAGTGGGTGGAGGAATTGCTCGAGGGACTGTTCGATGGTGGAGAGGAGCGCGTCGACTCCCTGCCGCGAGGTGGGGAGGATGGTCACCTCGGTGGAGACCTCGAGCCAGTTCGGTCCGGAGAGGAAGAGGTGGACGGCCGGCGCCGCGCGGGCCCGGAGGTAGTCTCCGACGTCCTGGAGCAGACCGGCTCCGGGCATGGGGCGAGGCTCGTCACCCTGGGGGACGAGGACCACCAGCACGTCTCCGGGCCCGGTCGCCGAGGAGGTGTCCGTGGAGCTCACGTCGAAGGCGGGAGGAATGGCCGCGACTCGGGCCACCGAGGGTGAGGCCTCCCGGGCCAGGTCCTCGAAGTCCTCGACGGTGACGGCCCGGTTCCGGTGGCGGAGGACGGTGGGGCCTCGGGCCTTCACGGAGTCCAGCGTCTCCGCGTCGGCGCCCCCCGTGGCGGGAGCATGGTTGCTCACCGCGGCCACGTGGGCGAGGGCCGTCTTGAGCTGGTTGACGGTCTCCGCCTCACGGTTGCCTTCCTGGCCGCCGCCCGCCTGGTACCAGGCCGCGCGGATGTTGTCGTCTCCGCCAGGAGGCACCATTCCATTGCGCCCGTCGCCGAAGCGTACTTCTCCCGTCGCGCTGTCGAGCTGGTAGTGGCGATCTCTCGGCCCGGACGCGTTGAAGTTCGGCACGGCGTGCCAGCGCACCCATATCTCCTCGGGGGCACCGTCCTCGGCCGGGACGATGGTGATGGCATCCGTCCCTTCCTCCGCTTCAATCCGCTCCTGCTCGTTCGGAGGTGGCATCTCCGGCTCCTGCACCTCGAGCTGTTGGTTCGAGAGCACGGGCGTCTGGGTCAGCGTGAAGGTCTGGAAGGGCGTCTGCCGGCTGGAGCCGAGCACCTCGTCGGTGTGCGTGGTGGCGTGGCTGGCGGTGACCGTGTTGCTGGAGACGCGCGAGGCGCGCGGCGGCACGACATAGCCGCCCTGATTGAGCCTCGCCCGGAGCCAGTAGCGCTCCTGTCCGAACTCGGTCCGCGAGGCGAGGTCCGTGGGGCCGATGAACTGGACCAGCCCGCTCTGGCTGAAGGCGTTGGTGCCATCCTCGGGGCAGAGTGGCGCCCAGGAGGTGCTGGCGCTCGCATACTCCCAGACGACATCCGGTGGGAGTGGCGGAGACTGGAGCGCCTCTCGCAGCGCGGTGAGGCTGGTGATTGAAGACGAGAGGGGCGCCACCTGGACGTAGAGGGAGATGGAGCGGTTGCCGAAGGCGCGGTCGAAGCCCAGGTAGAACGCCGGCGCGGTGTCGCTCGCGCGGGTGAAGGGGACGAAGCCCGACTGGCCGCTCTGGTCCGCGTAGGAGAGGTCATTGTACGTGAGGCACGTGGGCGCCGCGCTCGGTGTGTACGAGCGGGAGAGCGTCACCGTGGCGAGGATGGGCGGCCGGTAGCCATCGTTCACGACGGACTGGCCGTCCTGGGAGAGGTAGGTGCCCTTGCCATAGTCCCCCTTCGAGAGGCGGACGCGGAGCCAGCCGCTCGTCGTCTGCCCGACCGTGGTGGGCGCGACGTCCGCGGGAAGCGTGAAGGTGACGGTGCCATCGGTCTTGAGCGCCTGGGTTCCATCGACGAACTCCAGCCTGTCCGAGGCTGGCTTCGACGCGGGCGGCGCATTCGTGTTCGGATCGTCTTCGTCGTAGGTGGTCCGCCCCAGCTCCTTCCAGGTGGAGCCAGCCCCCACCTCCCAGATGAGGGTGGGCGCGTCCGTTGCCGAGAGGGCCACGTTCGCGTCGCTCATCGTCACGTCGAGCGTCACCGTGGCCCCGGGGGTCGCGAGGACGCTGGCGCTGGCCAGGTAGAAGGTGTCGTTGAAGCGCGGCTGCTCCCCGAGGGGGAGGAAGTCCTTGCTCAGGTCGATGGGGCCGCCGTTCAGG
>QKJM01000357.1 GCA_003249315.1 Archangium sp. | reverse complement strand
CCGCATCGGAGGGCCAGCCGGCGCGGGCACGGAGCCAGAGGCGGACCCCGGTAGTCGCGTGGGGCAGGATGGCGGCCAGGGCCGCTGACCCGCCCCAACTGTCCACCGCATGGCGCCCCCGAAACCAGGGTGTGCCGGCACGGCCCCGACCGTGAGAGCCTGACCCCTTCAATCTCGGGTGTTCACGGGCGGATGGATTCTTCTTCACAACAGGGCGGGCTGGAGCGCCGTCGCCGGCTAGACTGGCAGCGCTGGGTGTCGGAGTTCCTGGCGGCCACCAACCGGATGCGGCTGCCGGGGCCCTCGGTGCTGCCCGTGGCGGGCGCGGTGGTGGGTCTCTACAGCGGGCTGGCGGCCGGCATCTTCGCCAACCTGATTGCGTTGGTGAGCGGACTCATCTTCGGCTTCCCGCGCCTGGTGGACGCGCTGCGACCGGGCTCGGACACGGTGCTGCGCTTCGCCGATGCCTTCTCCCAGGCGCGCTGGCACTTCGAGTACCTCATCGTCGGCGTGCCGCTGGGCGGTGGGGCACTGTGGCTGTCGCGGCTCATCGTCCCCGGCGGCCCTCGCAACCAGGTGCGGCGCCGGCTGCGGGTGCTGGGGGCGCTCGTGCTGGGCGCCCTGGGGCTCTACTACCCGCTGGTGGCCATGACGGCGGTGAACATGGTGCTCGGCCACATGCACGACCTGGGGCGGAGCATCGGCCGCGTGCCCTTCTTCCTGCTGCCCCTGCTGCCCATGCTGGGCGGCGCGGTGGCGGGCTTCATCCTGCGCGACAGGCCCGAGGCGCACGGCCACGGCGTCCCCGAGGTGGTGAAGGCCGTGGAGCGCGAGGGCGGCCTGCCGGCTCGCGACGGACTGCTGAAGCTGGCGGCCAGCGCCATCACCATCGGCACCGGCGGCTCGGCCGGGCGCGAGGGCCCCATCGTCTACGGCGGCGCGGCCTTCGGCTCGGAGGTGGGACGCACCCTCGGCTTCACCCGGCGTGAGCTGGCCATCCTCCTCGCCAGCGGCGCGGGCGCCGGCATCGCTGCCTCCTTCAACGCCCCCATCGCCGGCGCCATCTTCGCCATGGAGATCATCCTCCGCGAGTTCCAGCTCCGCGTCTTCTCTCCCATCATCCTCGCCAGCGTCACCGCCACCATGGTGGGCCGGGGCGTCATGGGCAGCGCGGCGATGATCCAGCGCGTGGCCTACACCATGGTGAGCGGCTGGGAGATCCTCTTCTACGTGGTGCTGGGGCTGCTCACGGGGATGCTGGCCTACACCTTCATCCGGGCGCTGCACGGAGTGGAGGACTTCTTCCAGGGGAGGAAGCCAGGGCGGCTGAGTGCGTTGGTGGGCAGACAGCCACTGCCGCTGCGGGCGGCGACGGGCGGGCTGATGGTGGGGATACTCGCGCTGGTACACCCGGTGGTGTGGGGCACGGGGCATGACTACATCAACGAGGCGGCGGTGCGGGCGCTGCCGCTGGCGTTGCTGGCCTCGGGCTTCGTGCTGAAGCTGGTGGCCACGGTGCTCACCCTGGGCAGCGGGGGCTCGGGAGGGACGTTCTTCCCCATGACGGTCATGGGGGCGCTGCTGGGCGGGGCCTTCGGAGAGGTGCTGCACGCGATGATGCCTCGCATCACCGCTCCGAGCGGGGCCTACGCGATGGTGGGCATGGGCGGGGCGGTGGCCGCCCTTACCCGCGGGCCTCTCACCGGGCTGATGATGGTGTACGAGCTGAGCGGCAACTACGCCATCATCCTGCCGCTGATGGTGACATGCACCATTGCCTCGGCGCTGTGCCACACGCTGGTGGAGCGGCGGGCCGGAGTGGATCCCCACACGCTGAGGCGCACGCCGATAGCGGCGCTGGTGGTGTGGGTGGAGCCGGTGGACCCTCACCTGTCGGCCTCGGTGGTGCGCGAGCGGCTGCTGACGGCGCCGGTTGCCGCGCTGCCGGTGCGCGAGCCGGGCGGGAGGCTGACAGGGGTGGTGACGGGGAGCGCGCTGGGCGAGCGCTGGCGGCGGGCGGGCAGCGAGTCCACGGTGGCCGCCCTGGCGGATGCCGCGAGCGCGGTGCCTCCGGAGACGACGGTGGGGGATGCGCTGGCTGCCATGGATGCGCTGGGCGTGGATGCGCTGCCAGTCGAGTCGGAGGGGCGGGTGGGCGTGGTGACACGGGTGGCGCTGGAGCGCTTCCTCCTGGAAGCACGGCGGAAGCCACCCCGGGCCGAGCCCCCCTTCAGCGCGACGGAGGTTCCTCGCTGAGAGTGGCCCCGTTCCTCCAGGTGCCTACAAGGCCGCGGCGAACCTCGCGGCGATGGGGGCGGCGACGCGGCCTCCCACGCCTCCTCCCTCCACCAGCACGGCGAAACCGATGCCGTTGCGGAAGCCGATGAACCACGCATGCGTGGGCAGCGGTGTGCCGCTTCCGAACTCGGCGGTGCCTGTCTTGCCGGCCAGCCCCGCCACGTCCGCGCCCGCCCGGCCCGAGCCCTCGGTGACGACGGCGCGCATCAGCACTCGCAGGGGCTCGCGCGTCCCCACGGCGAGCGCGCTGCTCGGTCCGTCACCGAGGCCGGCCACGAGGTAGGGGGCGTTCCACCGACCTGATTCGGCCGCCGCGGCGACCGAGGCCAGATGCAGGGGCGTGGCCAGCACGCGTCCCTGTCCGATGGCCGCCGCCGCCAGCTCGGCCTCGTTCCGGGGCTCGGGAAACGAGGCGCCAGGGGACGGGAGCCCCACCTGGTACTCCACGTCGAAACCGAAGCGGCGGGCCGCTTCTCCGAGCGCGCTCGCCCCCAGCGCGGTGGCCTGCTTCACGAAGGCGGTGTTGCACGAGTGGGCAAAGACGACGCGCAGGCTCGTGTTTCCGAAGGCCTCGCCCTCGAAGTTGCGGAACGACCTGCCGCCCGCGGTCGCCTCCGGAGGGCATGACACCGGCCCGTTCATGCCCAGTCCTCCGGCGAGCAGCGCCTCCGTCGTGACGACCTTGAACGTCGAGCCCGGGGGATAACGGCCGGTGAGGGCTCGGTGGAAGGGCTGCCCCAGCGGTTTGCTGGCGATGGCCAGGATGGCGCCCGTGCCGCTGTCCACCGCGACGAGCGCCGCCGGCTGCTCCACCCCTTCGAGCGCGGCCTCCGCGGCCGATTGCACCTCCGGCAGCAGCGTGGTGCGGAGCGGCGTGCCCGGCGCTCCCTCGAAGCGGTGAAGGACGCGCACCTCGCCGGATGGCCGGAGAAGGCGCACCTCGTCGGAGGGGCTTCCCGCGAGCTCCTCCTCATACGCCAGCTCCAGCCCGGAGCGGCCCACGATGTCTCCCGGCTGGTAGCGCGGCCCCAGCCTCTCGAGTAGCTCGGCCGTCACCTCGCCCACCCGGCCCAGGGTGTGCGCCGCGAAGCCCTCCTCCGGGGTGAGCCGAGCACTGCCCCGGCGGAAGAAGATGCCAGGCACGGGGGCCAGCGCGGGCCTCTCCCGCTGGTAGCGCTCGGGCCGCACATCGATGATGGGGACGAAGTGGTCGGGCGCCACGCTCGGCGCGCTCAGTGCCTGCTCCAGCCGCGACGGCTCGACGCCCAGTCGGGCCTGGAGCGCCGAGGCGACGGCGGCGCGATCGCGGATCCTCCCGGGTTGGACGCCAATGGTGATGACCTCGCCCTCGCGGGTGAGGGGCCGGCCGCGTGCGTCGAGGACCTCGGCCCTCGGCGGGCGCGTTCGGGTGCGAGAGAAGCGGTCCCCCTCACGCGCCTCCGGGTGCAGCACCGCCGGAGTCCAGCGCACCCACCAGCGCCCCTCCCGTCGCACGAGGTGCAGCGCGCCGTCCACCTCCCACTCGCCCAGGCCGCGCAGCACGTGGGTGGCGCGGAAGTGGACCACGGCGCTCTCGGCCTCTCGCTCGACACGGCCCGGCTCGAAGTGGGAGGAGAGGATGCGCAGCTCGTCGCGGAAGCGCTGGTGCCGTGCCTCGAACTGGGCGGGTGCTCCCTCCGCCGCGTGCCGGAGGGCGGCGAAGTCTCCCTCGGCCCAGGCTCGAAGGAAGGCTCGGGCTTCCTCGAGCGGGGCCTCGGTGGGACGCTGCTGGATGGAGACGCAGGCTGTCAGGAACAGGGCAGCGGTAGCGCTGACCAGGATCTTGAATCTTCTCGGTGACACGTGCCGCACTGTGATGCGCTCCAGGGCTCGTCGCGTCAAGGCTCTCGGCGTGACGGGGATGCCGCGCTGACGGTGGGGGCGCGGGCGCCCGCGGGGCTGAGATCCAACGCCATGAGCAACACCAGCACGGTGCAGGGCAGGGCCATGGCGGGCATCCCCAGGCGCAGGAAGAGGTGCGCGCCGAGGAGGGCGCCGACGAGGAAGGCGAGGGCGATGCCCAGGTGCAGACGAGTCCGCGAGAACTCCACGGCGGAGGGGAGCTCACGCAACCTGTGCAGCAGGCCTCGCGGGCCGTGCGCGCGGGCGCCGTCGCGCACCCAGACGACCATATGCACGAGCTGCAGGCCGATGTCGGTGAGTACGCCGGAGAGGTGGGTGGTGCGCACCACGGCGCCGGAGACGCGGGTGACGAGCGCGTTCTGCAGCCCCATGGCGAAGGCGAGCCCCCACATGAGAGTGGGCTCGTTGACCTCCTCGGGGGGCGCATGGGCCCAGAGGCCGACGGCGCCGAGGGTGACGGTCTCCACGAAGAGAGCCGGGGCGTGACGGCCGCGTTGCCGGTGACGTGAGGCCTCGAGCAGGGCCGCGGCGGTGGTGGCACCCACCAGGAAGGCGAACACCAGTCGACTGGCCGCGAACGCCTCCAGTCCCCGGTTGCTGGCCAGCGACTCGCCCACCACCGAGACATGGCCCGTCATGTGGCTGAGGTGCTGGCCGAAGGCGAAGAAACCGAGGGCGTTGACCGCTCCGGCCACTCCGGCCAGCAGGAGAGCGAGGGTGGAATAGGCGAGGCGGCTGCGCGGCGAGGTCGCTGCGCTGAAGGGCATGACGGCACCCCTGAGAGAGACGTGTACCTCGTGTAGCACGCTCGCTCCCTCCTTGCCGACCTTTGTGAAGTCGCAGGGGAGACAACCGGGCGGGAGCCTGGAGAGGCGGGGGAATGTCCGGGATGACGGCGCGGCGTCCGAAGTGTTGGGCTCCAGGTAGCGGGCACGCGGTCCTTAGGGAGCACAGCGCGAGGTGAGTGAGTCAGAGGTGGAGAGGCGCAGGCCGCGCTTTCTGGGGCACATGGTGGTGCTGGGCGTGGTGGTGGGCGCCATCCTGCTGGCGGTGCAGGGGCGGAGCGCGCTGGAGCGCTCGGAGGCGGAGCGGAGGCCCACGCCACTCGTGGCTTCGCCCATCGCCGAGCCGCCCGAGGAGGAGTCGGTGCTGGAGGTGGAGATTCCGGTGGCCGAGGAGGCCCCCGGGACGCCACTGCAGGAGGAGTCGGTCGCCGAGGTGGACGGGCTGCTGGAGCTGCGAGTGCTGGCGCGAGGGCAGCCGGTGCCTCGGGCTCAGGTGCGGTTGTACCTGCGGAGCGAGCACGAGACTCCCACGGGTGGGAGTTCGGAGCCGCGGCCCGGCTGGCGATTGGCGGCCACGGCGGCCACCGGGGACGACGGGCGGCTGGAGCTGCCGACGCGGCCCGGGGACTACCTGATGGCGGTGCGGGCCAGGGGCTTCTCCCGGGTGCTGCGCGACGTGGCGCGACCGGAGGGTGAGGCGCGGACGCTGGTGGAGGTGGGCCTGTCGGAGGAGCTGACGTTGTCGGGGCGCACGCTGATGGAGAGCGGTGCGCCGCTGTCCGAGGTGGAGCTGGTGCTGACGCCGTATGGTCGGTCGAACGGGACGTGGCATCTGGTGGATGTGCCGGTGGAGGAGCGGGTGTCCGCGGTGAGTGACGCCCGGGGCCTCTTCCTCCTCGATGGCCTGGCTCCAGGGCTGTACCGAATGGAGCTGCATCTGCCCGGTCAGGAACTCGAGGAGGCGCGCATGGTGTGGGTGCCTGCCGAGGAGCTGGAGCTGGTGCTGCCGTCCGTTCTCCTCCCCAGCACGTAGCGGCTCAAGGCAGGCGCCAGGAGAATCCTGGGTCCGCGACGCAGCCGGCCCGGGGCAGGCGCACGAGGACGTAGGGGCCCTCGGAGGCCACCACCTCGCCGGGGCCCGCGGCCTGATGCCCGGTGAGGACGTAGTTGAAGTGTCCGGAGGCCCGGTGCGGCCCGTTGTGTGCGTAGAGGGGCACGTCGCGGTGGAAGTAGCTGTAGCCGCCTGTCCACGCCAGATGCACCGCCTCCACCTTCAGCCCGCACACGTCCTCGCGCTCGCCGGCGGCCAGCAGCAGGCGGTTGATGGGGCCAGAGTCGTCCCAGGCGCTCGCCCGGGGCTTCACGTTCTCGTACTGTCCCAGGTCCCCGAAGGTGAGCAGCCCCGCGCGTGCGCCGGACAGTCCCGCCACCACCACCACCCCCAGCGCCAGGCCCCTCCGCGCGGGCGAGGGCGGCAGGTGGCGCAGCACTACGTCCAGCCCCACCCCCGCGAGCGCGGCGAACAGCGGCAGCACCGGCAGCAGGAAGCGCAGCTCCTTGTGCGGCTGCAGCGCATGCACCAGGAAGAAACCCACGGCCACCAACCCGAGGCCCGGCGCCCGCCTCGCCGCCAGCAGCGACAGACCCCCCGCCACCACGGTGACGCCCGCCATGGAGCGCCAGAGGACGCGGCCGTAGTACTCGAAGGGCGCGGTGCCCCATGCGGCCGCCTTGCCCTGGACGAGGTTGAACTCCAGGTACACCCGCGCCGAGTGGAACCAGCTCCCCCAGGTGAGCCTGTCCAACAACCCGAAGAGGAGGGCCCACCCGGCGAGCACCGCCAGCGCGTCCCGGGCGGCCCGCCAGTCGCGCCGCGCCGCCAGCACCGCCAGCAGCCCCACGCAGAAGAGGCCATTCTGCAGTCGCAGCAGCACCGCCAGCCCCAGCAGCGAGGCCCCGGCCACCCCCTCACGCCGCGAGGCTCCCGGCGCCAACGCCAGCCCCAGCCCCAGCACCACCGGCAGCGCCGAGGCGTTCTCGCTCAGCGCCCGGGGGGCGAAGTAGAGCGGCACCGCCGCCAGCGCGAAGAGGCTCGCCCCCGCGGCCGCGGCCAGCTCCGAGGCCCCGTACGCCCTTGCCAGCCTCCAGCTCCCCCAGGCCGTTGCGGCTCCCATCAACCCGAAGATGCCCCGCGTCACCCCCAGGTAACCCCGGGGGCTCTCCCACCCCACCCAGGTGGCTCCCTTCATCAGCGCCGCCACCAGGCCCGGCAGCACCCAGTTGCGCGCACCCTCGATGAACTCCCACGCCCTCAGCCCGTAGCCGAAGACGAGCCGGTGCGCCGGCTCCAGGCTCTGGAATATCTCGTCCGGCCAGTACAGGCCGTCATCGGTGAGCGCCAGGTACACCCGGAGCCCGGCCCCCACCCCCAGCGTCAGTACGAGGACGACTCGGGCAAGCAACCCTTCGGTGGGGGAGGTGGTGGAGGGAGGGGACACGCGGCTTCGTCTCGCAAACGGGCCCACGGGTGATATTCCACTCCTGCCGATGAACTCAATCCGGGTATCCCAGCTTCTCGAAGACCGCGAGTACGACCTCCGCCTCACCCTGGTGGCGGGCGAGCGGGGGCTGCAGCGCCGCATCACCTCCTCGCGCATTCAGAAGCCGGGGCTGGCCCTCACCGGCTTCACCGAGCACCTCCACCCCCACCGGGTGCAGGTGTTCGGCAACACCGAGGTGTCCTACCTGCATACCCTCTCCGAGGCGCGGCAGCACGAGGTGCTGGACTCGCTCTTCCAGGAGGAGCTGGCCTGCGTGGTGGTGACCAAGGACCTGGAGCCCCCTCGCCCGCTGCTGGAGGCGTGCGAGCAGGCGGGCCTGGCCCTCATGCGCACCCCGCTCCTCTCCAGTACCTTCATCCAGCAGGTGCAGGCCTTCATGGAGGAGGCCCTCACCGAGGCCAGCAGCCTGCATGGCGTGTTGATGGACGTGTTCGGCGTGGGCATCCTCCTGCTGGGCAAGAGCGGCATCGGCAAGAGCGAGATTGCCTTGGACCTGGTGATGCGGGGCCACCGGCTGGTGGCCGATGACATCGTGGATGTCACCCGGCGCCGGCCCGGCGTGGTGTATGGCACCGGCAACCCCGTCATCCGTCACCACATGGAGATCCGCGGCCTGGGCATCATCAACATCAAGGACCTGTTCGGCGTGGCCGCGGTGCGCGAGCGCAAGAAGATAGAACTCGTGATCGAACTGCACGAGTGGGATCCTCAGCAGGAGTACGACCGGCTGGGCGTGGAGGACAAGTACATGAACATCGTGGGGGTGGACATTCCCCTCTCGGTGGTTCCGGTGAGACCGGGCCGCAACATGACCACCATCATCGAGGTGGCCGCGCGCAACCAGCTTCTCAAGCAGCAGGGGCACCACTCAGCGCGCGAGTTCGCCGAGAGACTCAACCGTGCCATCGCCGAAGGGGCGATGCGCCGTTCCCTGGGCGAGGAGGTCGAGTGAGCGCGTCGGCCAAGCATATCGTCGTGATTACCGGCATGTCCGGTTCGGGCAAGTCCACCGCCATCCGCGCCCTGGAGGACGTGGGC